>NVRW01000059.1 GCA_002400975.1 Flavobacteriales bacterium
CATGGCCGAGAAGGTGAAATCATCAAGGTTGGATCGTCTTTGATTAAACAAAGTGAACCAATACCGCAAGACGTAATCAACATTCACGGTATAACTAATGAAAAGTGCGAGAAAGAGGGCAGGGAACTGACGGAGGTGCTTAATGAGTTTGCGCAGGATGTTTCAGGTTGCCAGCGGTTTGTTGCTCACAATGTAAGTTTTGACAAGAAAATAATTGAGACTGAATATATCAGGAGTGAATTACCTAAACCATTCAAGGGCATGACTAACTATGACACAATGGAAATGGGTCGGGCTTACTTGGAACAAAGGAAACCACCGAAACTTGTAGAACTATACTCCGCTTTATTCAATGGACCACCCTCAAATGAAATTCCACTTCATCGTGCTGGAGGAGACGTCGCACTCGCATCCCAATGTTTCTTTCTGATGAAACTCTCTGGAAAACTTACGTATTTGAATAATACTACAATTGTTAAACAATAATGCATGGGTGACTTCCTCTCGTTTTTTCGATTCACGGCATTAACCCGTTGCCAAAGATGTACCTTTAAAAAGATTCAATCACAAATTCCGTTCGCCTGTTCTCTGCTTTTCCTYGCTCRGTGCTATTTGAGGCAATGGCTTTGGTCTCTCCATAACCTCGATAGGTAAGRCGGTTGTCCTSAATTCCACTCAAGATCATATAATCATTTACAGACTTTGCCCTATCTTCYGAGAGYTGCAGATTGTCCTCATGWGAGCCAACATYRTCYGTRTGTCCRTGAATCGCCACCCGCATATCGGGATTGTCTTTGAGGTAAGCAACAAAGCCATCCAATATCACCATAGAGGCCACKGTAAGCACAGATGAGGAGTTGGTRGCAAAGTTTATATTGTCAAGCCTGTASGGCGTCCCDACCGTCACATACTGTAATTCAATRTCYACYTKTRTTACAACCGGCCTCTTTYCCCCCTCCTYCACCTCTTTTGCCTGAACAATCTGAGATGAAAAGGCGTAGTTCTTAGAAGTTACATTCATMACAAAATCTTCCTTCTTATCTTTCTCGAGCACTAAAACGGCGGCATAAACACCAGAGGCAGAATCAACAGCCACRTCCGTTACTTCTTTACTGCTYACGTTGGTAATTTCCATCTTTCCACCTGTAATAGCTTCTCCCTCCTCATTTTTYARTTCYCCYTTAAGRAAAAGYACTTCCGCGGGYCTGGCGCCTTCATAGAGGGGAAAGTGATACARATCCCAACCTCCGAAACTCCTGTACTTTTCAGATTCATTTGTTGAAGAAAAATAACCGGTTACGCCATCAGTACTCACAAAGAATCCCAAATCATCCTGCTCRGAATTGATTGGGAATCCGATGTTCTTTGGCTTTCCCCATTSCTCACTGTTTTCYGTCTTTTCCATTTGAACATAGAAGATGTCATAACCACCTAAACCCCTATGTCCATCAGAAGAGAAATAAAGGGTCTTTCTGTCAGGATGTAAAAAGGGTGACTTCTCATTGCCCGTTGTATTGATCGTTTTATCCATGGCTACAGGCCTGTCCCATTCACCCAGGGAGTCTTTCATKGTYTTGTAGATRTCTATACCSCCCTTGCCCCCTTCACGGATACTGGCGAAGTACAGGGTATTTCCGTCAGATGAGATGGTGGGCTGTGATTCCCAGCTCTTATTGCTGTTTACCCTATCACCAATGGAGCGAAYATTGGTCCACATATAGTCTTCACCGGATTCTTTTAATTTATTCAGCTCAAATTTTAYTTCCGCTTCCGTCATMTCCAAYTCCTCAGTCATAAAACTGATGTCCAKCAGGGAATTCTCATCTATCTTCACATAATCAGCTGTATATATATCACAATTGCTGTATCCATTGCTCAGCTTTTTGCAAATCGTGAAATACATATGCATATTGTCAATGGTCAAACAGGCHCCACCTTCATTRCTCCCYTTATTAAATGGCGCTGGCAGGGCCTTGCCCCTCTCAAAGGTGCCATTCACCCGTTGAGAYACACTGAAGCGCTCCACCATMBTRGGAAACAGGTCRCCCATRGATTTTTGTTGAAACTTGCGTGTGAAATAGACCGTTTCCTGATCRGCWGTAATAAACGGCAGGTATTCATCCTTACTTGTGCAGACGCCCTTTACATTGCTGGGTTCAAAGGGAACCGGGTTTTCGTACAGTTGTCCATAGAAGCTGGCATCCTTTTTAACCTGCTCTGCAATATTGAAGTGTCGATCGGTTTTAATATCATCGGGATGCTTCATAAACTCAGCCATGTGTTCAACAGCTTTAGAGAATTCCTCCGACCCRTAGTARATTCTACCTAAATAATAATGCGCGTAGATATTGTAAGTCGGACATATTTCCAACACYWSCTCCAGGTTTTTCMGGGCAGATKTATAGCTYTCCCGGGCCATGGCTATCCTTGCCAATTTCCARTAGGCRTCGATAAAGTCGGGCTCCTCTATTATTGCTTGCTTTAGCAGCYGTACTTGYAARGSCTTGTCCTTTYTGGCAACGGCCYCGGACTTTTTAWAGAGTTTCTCCGCACGRGAGTTCTTCACTTKCTCRCATTCCTCCTCCTCNTNTNCTTCAAAGTCCTGAGCGAATRCCGGAGAGAAACAGAGGGACGAAGAAABCAGAAGMAGAGAACAGAAATATGTGGTTATACCTGTTAGCTTCAATTTAATGTTCATTTCGATTGAAAAAATCCTTTTGCAAAAAACGCTTAATGCGTTGATCGGTAACGATGCCGGTATCGTCACCGCGCCCCCTACCGACCATGATMACTGTGAAYGCCAATGRAAATATTYCTTACAAAGCAGCAGCCTTGGCCTTGGCGGCGTCAAGAAGTTTCTGCGCCCTCTTGTCTCCTTCAGCAATACACTTTACTTCAGCTTTGTCCGCGCCTTTCTTTAACTCCTTGACCGTCAACTTGGCAGCMGCCTTCTGCAGRGGATTCTTTGCTTCCTTCAATAWCTTATCMGCATTGGCATATGCTGAGGATTTGGCTGCYGCACATTGCTTTCTCGTTTCAACTTTTGCAGCTGCYGCTTGCTTCTCYCCYGCTGCAATAATCTTAGCHGCTTGCTCCTTTACATTTTTCTTYACCTCCTCYWYKACTTGCTCCTTTACTTCTTCAATCTTCTSTTYAATCTGCTCYTTGACCACCTCCTTTACCGATTGATCTCCACCCAATGGATTCAGCGAACCCAGTTTCACCTTTGGATCCTCTGATGTTCCTGTGATCAGGATTTGAACTTTGATCTTATCACCTACAGTTGTATTGGCACCCGTTTGGTTGATCAAYCCVGCCAGAGCRCCCAATACTTCAGCACCACCACCRAATTCTGAGGTGGGAATGGTCATATCCATRACGTAATCGATGGTTCCATCAAAACCATTTGAACCYTGTATAACMGCYTCYGACTYACCGATSTTAACATCAAAGGGATCGACATACARCCGCCCATCCCTGAATTCATATGCYAYRTTCATATCAGTAAAAGTCAATTTCTTATACTTATCATTCTTTAACTGATCTGCCAGCTTATTAATTGTAGTAGAACCTTCAATGGTYAYTTTATCGGTGATAAAAGTACCTCCACCATTCATYGTCTCCAGRATMGGTTCCATATTCRTTGCCAGRTCAGTCACAAATTTCATCCCMGTRGARAATTTACCYGTRCAACTYTTTCCGATCGGRGCCATCTTTTGCATYGTGTTGAACGTGCTAAACGTTGTTGGAATGTCCCAATCCACAATATCCAACATGAAGTCGACACCTGGCTTTTCCACATCCCGCGTRTTGTAGCTTCCATTCATCACCATGGAACCACCCAGCATGTTCATAAATATATCAGCCATATATACCGTTTGATCTCTCACTATCAGATCACCCTTCACATTGGTCATCGGCATGTCTTCGTATAAGATCGTTTCAAARGAAGATGCCAATTTGAAATCGATATTCYTRGGAACTTCGATGACCGTRTAKGGTACCGTATCCTCAGCTGCTTCTGCTAATTCTTCCTCTGVCACTTCTTCCTCCTCACCCATRAATTCGTTGAGATCCAGCATGGTAGAAGTGAGGATATAACTKCCGGCMARKACAACRGAATCTGTGAGGGCAAAGCCTATGAAGTTCTCAATCCTGCCAGTTGCATGAAAGTCCGATTTGCCAAGCTGGCAATCAAAAGCAGCCAAATCCACATACTGAGGCGAGAACAACAAACTGGTTCTTTCAATCAACACACCCTGGGGCAGGTCGACACTTTTGTACATTAAGTTCTCAACATTAAGCGAACCWACTGCGTGGAAATCTTCGTACCGCTCTTCATCAATAGTAGACATGTTTCCCCTTATAGATATATCAGAAGTGATTAACCCGCTCATGTCTTCTCCTTCTTCCAGGGGAAYKACATCCTTCAATTTAGCCAGGTCGATAGAACCTTCAAATCCACAATCGATAAATGGATCCGAGATTGGTGTTTTGAGMACCAGGTGGATATCCATTGGGTTGCCCGCCAACTCAACATGAAACTTTGAAACGTCCACAACCGTGGCATCCTCTGTTCCACCCGGATTGCTGATATTTACCGCCAGGTTGATATTGTCAACTGATGAAGGAAGATCAGGATACTGGAACATGGCATTCTCTATTACCACRTTKAGTCCAAATSCTGGAATAGTGKTTTCRGTCATCGTGCCCTTGGCAAAACCATCAATACCCAATTTACCGGCGGTCTTAACATCAGCAAACTCAGCTGAATACACCGCAGGGATCAGAGATAAAAAGGTCTTAAACTCAGTCTTCTTTGCGGCGAAGGTSACATCCATCTCAATGTCATCCGTCGGCATGGCKACCCATCCGTCCCAACCAAGTACAAGTTCATTAAGTCTGAACTCATTTTCTTTAAAGGTGAACTTCATACCCTTCAAATCTGCATCCATATCCACATCAATRYCKATCCTGGCSTCTTTCATATAGGGGATTCCCTCCATGATAAAKGYGAATGCGTCRATWGAAGTYGCTGTTTCAATTACSGTAAATTCTTCACCCAGGTCTCCACTCATTTCAAAGTTCAAATTCCTGATCTCCGTGTACATGTCGCCCTGGCGGTCATCATAGACCACATTGATATTGGTAAGCGATAAACTATTCAGCTCCATGCTGAAAGGGCCCGCTGTTGAATCAGCTGGCTCTTCTTCCTCTTCAACTACTTCCTCTTCGCCAGTGGCTTTCACAATATCCCAATTTGCAGCACCATCCCTAAGAATAATGGCATTGGCCGTGAGCCCATCTATTGCAAATGTTTTAATGGTATAGTTACCATCTATCGCAGCCATGAGGTCAACGGTAAGCTTCATGCTTCCCATCGCYACAAGYGTATCWCCKGCNAAAGRRWYYAWKNCCAACCACGGAGACATCTGCAATATCAAATGAAAAGTCCGGGAAGCTRCTGATCAGCGAAACGTCAAAATCMCCAAAGTCMACCTGGGCATTGAGGTTATCGYTCGCGGCATCCTTKGCAGCYTGAATRATATCATCCTTRAAAATTATTGGAAGSGCAACAATCGAAGCKATCAACAGCACGATCAATATGCCGAAGACAATGAAAATCTTTTTGATCATAAAACAGTAGAATTAATAGTGAAGTAATAGACATTGTTACATAGAATTAGCTACGTGTCCAAGATCGCTTTTTCTTGCCATGCTGCGTTATTTTTTTACCTCCATAAGCATATGCAAGAAAAAAATGTCTTGCCTGACAAAAAAAATCGAAATATCTCCATAGCTAATTCTATGTAACAATGTCTAACGTGTTTCAAATATAAGGACTAATCTCAAAAATGATACCTTATTCCTCCGAAGTATCATTTAACTCCCCCTCAGATCTTGCGACCAAGCTGGCCACTGTTGCATCCCCGGTAACGTTGACCACCGTTCTGCACATATCCAATATACGGTCCACTGGAAATATTATTGCAATCCAAAGTGGATTCAGTCCAACTGATTCCAAAACGATGATCATCAGAACCAGTCCGGCACTCGGAATTGCTGCTGCTCCGATTGACGCAAGTGTAGCAGTGAGCACAATCACCAATTGCTGACCAACGGAAAGATCGATCATATGATACTGTGCCATTGCAACCACAGCAACGGCCTGGTAAAGGCTGGTACCATCCATATTCACGGTTGCCCCGATTGGCAGTACAAAGCTCGTAACAGGCTTTGAGACACCTATTTTATTTTCGATACAATCCATGGTCACCGGTAGCGTGGCAACGGATGAGCTCGTTGAGAATGCCGTTACCTGTGCATCGCGAATACCAGATAGAAATCTYTTAAACGACAATCCTGCRAATGCTCGGGCTACCAATGGATACACTATGAAGATCATGATACCGAGTCCGATCACCACAACCAAAGAATACCAACCCAGGAATGCMAGGATTTCCGCGAACTTTTCAGGATCYGACCCAGCTGCYTTAACGATTTGCCCTGCCATTAAAGCGAACACAAAAACCGGCATGGCCTTCATCACCACCCAGACCATTTGAATGAAGATCTCATTGAGGCCATCMACCAACTTGGCTACTGGTTCACTCTTGTCCTTGGGAATTAGCACCATTACTATTCCAAAGAAGATYGCRAAGAAGATGACCTGTAGCATRGACATGTCTACCAAMGACTTGAATATATTGGAGGGTACGACATCTACCAGTGGTTGTAATGGCCCCGAACTCTTTTGGCTTGCCCTCTTGTTCATTTTGTCCTCTACCCATTCATTCACAGGCTCACCAGATTTGGCCTTGACGCGTTCTACTATATTTGCATTGGCCTCATCGCAGGAGAGACATATATCATCAAGGTCTATGACGTTTGGATTCGCATCCTTCCACAACTCATACTCTATGCGGTTCTCTATCCGCATGGCTTCATCAACCATCTCACCAGGTTTAAGGAGATTCACAAGTACCAATCCAAGCGAAATGGCAAACAAAGTTGTGATTAGATAAATGGCCAGGGTTTTAATTCCCATTCTACCCAACTTAGTGACGTCCTTTAAAGAGATAATTCCCGAAATGACAGAGAATAGTACCAGGGGAACGGCTATCATCTTCAGCAGATTGATGAAGATATCTCCAAATGGTTTTATATAATCCAGGGTAAACCGGTTCCAGCCGAATTTAACTGCAAAGAATGCATAAATGGTTCCGAGGATCAATCCGATGATGACCTGCCAGTGAAGCGCGAGTTTTTTCATGCCCGAAATTATAGAATTAGATAGACTCTTCCTTCAAATACATGTTTTGTCATGCCTTCGGTATAGAACTCCATATAATACGGATACAGTCCTATTGGCAGTGTATATCCCTTGTTATCCCGTTTACCCTGCYRTRSWKMRKKGATWKCRGWKSKGGMAKNCACWNAYMRYCSCWWCAAKAYNTGTMAMWWNNCRKGYAKNAAMCRNAYYKAKGCCWSMRCMTACAAGACCAAAATCGTCATTATGCGAATCACCATTCGGGGAAAATGAATTGGGGGCGAAGAAACCACATGACCACACGACTTCTTTTTCGTAAACAACCGTATCCATGGGCGTGGTCATCGTAACCGAATAGGTATTAGCAGCAATGACCGTTATGCTGGAACTCGTCTCCCCACCGGGGCTCCACAGGTAGATGGCCGCTGTATCAACCGGAGCCTCAATTCGAATGGACTTACCTGCAGTGAAACACACGGAACCTTTATCTGTAACGCTAACAACTAAGATATCGGGAACATTGTCAACGAAATCACATTCCACCACTTTCTTGCTACACGAAGAAGCCAGCGCCAGGAATAAGGCCAAGCATATTTGTTTGGAGATGTTATGCACCGGACCTTCCGTTAATGAAATAGGTAATGGACCATTTTGAATACCCCACCCAATTAAGTTGCGCTAATCTACTTTCTGTTAGGAATCCCAGTGATGCAAGAGCCCTCAATTTCTTGTTGATATTCATACCAAAATCAACTGTAACCGTATTCAGGTCCATATAACTGAATCCAACTATGTATTTGTCGCCGATTTCACTGACCAAACCTGGAGTAATGGTATTGTAATAATATAAGCGCTCATAGATCACGTAAGGAGAAAGAACCATTTTATTATTAACTCTCATCCTCAATCCAGTGTGTACTACAAGTTCTAAAGGCTTCTCTACTGAAATAAAACTGTTAATTCCCACTGAAGGCTGGTTAGCATGTTGCAGTACAATTTCCAGGTAATAGTTCTTAAAAAGGTACTCAAACCCCAGATTGATATCCCAATACCCTCTGACATCATTCACAAACGTTTCATTTGTCATATTGACAAATCCATACCCCGGATCAATTTGATCGCCAAAGACAAGATTTTCCCGGTCTACTTTATGCACGCCGTAACCAATAGACAAGCCAGGACGGAGCCTGTGGTCATTGATTTCAAACCTATAGGATGTAGCCAGCTGAAAAACGTCCGCCATTAATGTGGCATCCCATGGAAATACATCATAAAGTCTTCCGATGGCAGAGTGGGTATAACTTATTCCTAGYCCCCATTGCTCGCTATCTCCCAAACGAAAATCGTAAGCCAAATTGTACCGGTGATTCAGTCCAAGGCGAGCTGTGGTTTGAATGTATAGATTATTCTTTCCAGCTGTGCCAGTCAATGCAGGGTTCTCCCAAAACTGTACAAAAACCCGTTGGCGTTCATAGGCCCATGGTATGTTTTTTTCTAAAGAATCAGACCCGGACCCCAAACACGTACATTGAAATGCGAGCGAAAAGATTATCAAGAATGATATGAAGAGAGAAGATAGGTGCATCACTCGATCAATGTACAAATAAGAAGTATAAAGACTACAGTTTTGTTGTCCTCGCCCTTAACAAATGATCCACAACAACCAACGCCGCCATGGCGTCTACCACAGGCACCGCCCGAGGCAACACACAAGGATCGTGACGTCCCTTGCCTGAGATCTCCACCTCTTCCCCTTTGGTATTGACCGTCATCTGTTTCTGCATAATGGTCGAGACCGGTTTAAAGACCACCTGAAAGTAAATGTCGCTTCCATTTGAGATACCTGCCTGTACTCCACCTGAATGATTTGTCTTRGTTGTRATTTTTCCCTCTTTATTRATAAACGCATCATTGAACTCYGAKCCTTTCATKCCCARTCCYKCAAATGCCCAACCGCAGTCAAAGCCCTTGGCTGCRTTAATGCTGAGCATGGCYTTRCCCARRTCKGCRTGGAGCTTGTCAAAWACMGGTTCYCCYAAWCCMACAGGAACACCYYGAATAATTCCGGTAACCACTCCYCCAATTGTATCGCCCTCCTTGCGCACTTCCTCRATRCGCGCRATCATTTGCTCRGCAATCTCAGGGTCAGGGCAACGGACGATGTTATCATCAATTTTATTGAGGTCYATGTCATCRTGACAYTTATCCAATTTGATCGTCCCTACCTGAGAGACATATGAATGGATSTYWATACCCTTTTGATCCAAAATTTGCCGGGCGATAGCACCTCCCACTACTCTACATGCTGTTTCGCGAGCGGAATATCTTCCACCGCCCCGATAGTCTCTTACACCGTATTTCTCCTGATAGGTAAAGTCACCRTGRTTGGGGCGAAAAACATCCTTAACATGGTCGTAGTCCCTGGATTTATGGTCTTTATTGGGAATTTGAAAGCCAATKGGTGCACCGGTTGTCTTACCTTCAAAGATACCAGAGAGRAACTCCACCTCATCTTCCTCTTTCCTTTGSGTRACTATTTTGGACTGGCCCGGTTTTCTWCGCTGCATCTCTCCACGYACGGCTTCGAGATCSAGTTCCAGCCCGGACGGGCAACCATCRATGACGCCGCCAATGCTCACACCRTGAGATTCGCCGTAGGTGGTTAATCKAAAGATTTGCCCGAAAGAATTTCCTGCCATGGTTATCTGATTAGCWAAGAACACGAATTTAGTTAATATTTTGTATTCGTATATTCGTCCTTCTGATATAAACAGATTGAAGATTCTTATAAAAAACATAAAGGAACTCGTTCAAGTTGACGATGGGAAACGGCTCAAGGYATCGGGTAAGGAGATGGCMGRGCTTTCTACCATCAAAGAGGCATGGCTTTCCATGGAAGATGGTAAGATCAAGGATTTCGGGAGCATGTCAAACTGGAGCGGTGTTGATGACTGGTCCGATCTWGAAGTAATYGATGCTACAGACAAACTGGTACTGCCTTCCTGGTGTGACTCCCATACGCACCTGGTCTTTGCCGGAAGCCGGGAAGGAGAATTTGTGGATCGAATCAATGGSCTGARTTATGAGGAAATYGCCKCCAGGGGTGGAGGTATTCTGAATTCAGCYMRGAAGCTACAGGACACATCAGAAGAAGAGCTRATRGAGCAAGCTCAGGTTCGCCTGGATGAGATTGCATCYATGGGTACMGGCGCTGTGGAAATCAARAGYGGATATKGYTTGTCGGTGGAGGCTGARCTAAAAATACTCCGGGTTGTCAAAAAGCTCARGGARTCMAGYGACCTGACCATTAAATCTACATTCCTKGGCGCSCATGCCATTCCAACRGAATTCAAAGRCAACMGAGGCGGGTACCTGGATCTTATTGTTGAAGAAATGCTGCCYRTAATTAAAGATGAAGGKTTGGCTGATTATGTAGATGTCTTTTGCGAAACGAATTACTTCACYGTTGCCGAGATGGAAAGAGTTCTCRAAGCCGGAATCGCCCATGGRCTCAAGCCCAAAGTACATGTYAACCARTTYACYTCHATTGGWGGTATTGAAGCRGCDGTTAAGCACAATGCCCTTTCRGTRGATCATCTGGAAGTTATGGAAGAYCGGGACATTGARGCTCTTATYGGATCKGAGACCATGCCTACCCTACTTCCTTCATGCTCCTTTTTTCTGAGTATTCCCTTTGGTCCTGCAAGAAYACTCATTGATAAAGGCCTGGCGGTGGCACTGGCTACAGATTACAACCCAGGTTCAACCCCATCTGGAAATATCCCATTCGTATTGTCACTGGCTTGTATTAAGATGAAAATGACTCCCGAAGAGGCCATTAATGCAGTGACCTTGAATTCAGCCTATGCGATGGATTTGAGTGAGACGCATGGYTCAATAACCAAAGGCAAGGTGGCRAACGTTTTTATTACCAGKGAGATATCCTCCTATGCTTTTATCCCCTACTCTTTCGGAAGCAATTTGGTGGAGACGGTGATCCTCAAAGGCAAAGTACAATCTAACGTCAATCAATACGGGATTGCCCCACCTCCTTCCTCAGCTCAGTGATCCTTATCGGAGCCTCAATAYTCCTTTCCCCTCTATCAACTTTGTCGATACTCGCCCAACACCTTCCATTTGCTCACTTTGCCCTCTAAATCCTGAGTGGCGCCCTGGTAATCCTTGTAAGTAGCGAACTCCAAATCAGCAAAAAACATGTATTCCCATGGCTTTTCGATGATGGGAAGTGACTGAATCTTTGTGAGGTTCACATTGTTTTTCGAAAACAGCGTCAACACTTCCCCGAGGCATCCTTTTTTATTTGCCACTTCAAATTTGATGGARGCCTTGTTTATRGCTGTATCCTTTTCCGCTYGTTTATTTTSAACRATCACAAAACGGGTTGMGTTYTGTTTGATSGTTTGGATTTCACTTTCCAARACCTCTAAGCCATACATTTCAGCAGCCAATTTAGGGGCAATCGCCGCTACACCTTTCAGTTTTTCTTCCTGGATACGCCTGGCCACCTCTGCGGTGTCCTTGTCCTCAATGAGTTTCAGGTGCGGGTGCTTGTTTAAAAACCTGCGGCATTGTAACAAAGCCATAGGATGAGAGAGMACTTCCCTGATGTCCCCAATCGTCTGCCCTTCCAGGGCCATAAGATGTTGGTGWATRGTCAAATAATATTCGCCGGTAATTACCAGGTCATATTCTTCTATCAATGCATAATTGGGTAAAATGGCCCCGGCAATTGAATTTTCGATGGCCATAACACCGGCATCAGCCTTTCCCGTTACAATCAACTCTGGAATTTCCGAGAATGACAAACACTCAACGAGGTCCATTCCCTCATCAAAATAACTTTCCGCTACGATRTGATGGAAAGAACCCCGTATRCCTTGAATTGCTATTTTCACCTCCCCGTTTTNAAATAGATTGAGGGCAAAAATACAAGATTCTCATTTCCCTTTCKCSARCAGAGSGAATCCCCTGTTAATATTTGGCCAGACTGTGATCAACATCATCAGCATAAGCCAAAATTCCTCCCTTTAGATTGTATAGATTGGTAAATCCATATTTATCCTCCAGCAACTTGATGGCATCAGCRCTTCTTTTRCCRCTKCGGCAATGYACAATCACCTTTTTATCYGAGGMRACYYKRGCWACCTCYTCCAMMACMGTRYTCARRGGKATCAAMTCKCCRCCGAGGTTYGCTATCTCGTATTCATACGATTCRCGTACATCTATAAGYTGATGGTCTTCATGRCGCTGCTTTAAGCCGTATAACTCTTCAACGGTAATCTCCTTTACSTCGGCTTCCCCCTCTTTCTGATCTGTGATGCCACAAAATTGCTGGTAATCTATCAGACYGGTCATCGTAGGATTTTTACCATTCARGGGATTGTCKTCATCTTTATGAACYTTGARTGTTCTYGTTTCAAAGCTCAGTGCATCGAACAAGAACAACCTGCCTGAAAGTGTCTCCCCTAACCCGGTAATCACCTTAATGACCTCACTCGCTTGCAGACTCCCGATAATGCCGGGCAGTACGCCAATCACACCACCCTCTGCACAACTGGGCACCAATCCGGGAGGTGGAGGTTCGGGAAAGAGATCCCGGTAATTGGGACCGGTATTTCCGGATTCATCAGTGTAATTGAATACCGATACCTGGCCCTCAAAGCGGAATATGGAAGCGTATACATTTGGCTTGCCMARCAGTACACAGGCATCATTTACCAGGTAGCGCGTTGGGAAGTTATCSGTTCCATCWGCYACCAGGTCRTAYTYSCKGATRATMTCYAWYGCATTTTCRGAGGTRAGACGCGTATTGTGAACTTCGAATTCAACATGSGGATTGAGCGCTTGCAGCCTTTCTTTGGCCGCTTCCACTTTKGGTTTYCCCACATCGCTCRCCGAGAAAAGTACTTGCCTCTGCAGGTTGGTTACATCCACCACGTCAAAGTCAAGCARYCCWATCGTRCCGACACCGGCTGCTGTAAGATACTGGAGCAAGGGMGMCCCYAAGCCACCCGTGCCTATCACCAGGACCCTGGTTGATTTCAGTTTTCGTTGCCCTTCTATATTGAACTCCGGAATAATGAGATGGCGGCTGTACCGCTCCAATTCCTCCTTGSTAAAGTTTACTGYTGTCATTGCTATAGATTAATTGTCTGCCATTGGCAARCGYGTTATTCATTYAACCCCACCKGCTATTGCAGGTACWATGCTCAATACCGAYTCATTTTCAATACTGGTATTYTCATTGTYCAGKGCTTTAATGTCTTCATCGCCCACATAAATTCGGATRAAATTYCTCAGTTTACCWTCACTGTCAAACARATGTTGCTTAACATCYGGAAATTTCCCSGCGATATCTGAAATCGCCTCAAATACGGTATTTCCACTTGCTTCRATTGAGGATTGGTTCTCTGTAAACYTCCTCAATGGRGTTGGRATAATCACTTTTGCCATTTTTCTTTTTTTAGATCCTGATNAATCAGGATTGGTTATACATCAATAAATGCTACTTCTTTTTCGTCTATTAGTTTTTCCTCCTCAAATTTGCCTGTGTCATCGAGCTGCCAGGAGGTAATCWYTTCTGCATTTCCCTTGACAACTGAAACAATCACATATGAGAAGAAGGGAACTGCYTGWTTRAGATCATGAATTGAAGGAATWRSCGGGNTGATCRGGATGAGAATGATACACGCCCAGCAATRCCAGYCCTTKTTCATCYGCATACCGCTCTGCTTTCAGATAATCCAGGGGTGAAATGGCAAACCTGCGACGCTGATCKCCYTSCTTAYCATTKTCCACGACGATCAACTCGTTTATTTCCCTTCGTTTGTTATCAGTACCCAGCATAAAGCCACAGCCCTCATTCGGGTAGGTGGATTCTAAATGCTCAGTCATCCTATTTARGGCAGTVYTGTTAATTACTACTTCACTCATAATTTCAATTCTCAATGCTGGGTTCAATGATTTCACTGTATTTCGCGGCATTATCAGGRAATACSGTWACTACYACRCCCTCCTGGATGCCATTTGCYACTTSCAGTGCCCCATATARATTMGCKGCCGATGASGGGCTGATATGCAATCCTTCACGGAGTTTCACYTCCTTGATAAGGTCATAGGCTTCCTGCGTTGGRATTTGTAGAATTTTATCGGCCAATCCGGGATCGTAAAAAGCGGGAACCCTGGCTGTTTCCAAATGCTTCCACCCCTCCAAACCGTGTAGAATTGTCTCGGGCTGCAGACCAATGAGCACGATATCACTATTGACTTCTTTGAACTTTTTTCCCGTTCCGATAAAAGTGCCTGTDGTGCCAAGTCCAGCGACAAAATGAGTAATACGACTGTCTGTTTGCCTAAGTATTTCGACAGCAGTGTCCTGATAATGGGCTTTCCAATTGTTCRGGTTGGAATATTGATCGGCATAATAGTACTTTCCCGGGTCAGCTTTATATAGCTYTTGTGCTTCATCCTGGGCACCATCCGTAGAATCAAACTTAGAGGTAAAGTGGATCTCCGCACCCAGTTGGCTCAGGACTTTGACTCTTTGCTCAGATGCATTTTCGGGAAGACATATCTTAACAGGTATTCCCAGTTCAGCGCCGATTGCYGCATACGCAATGCCCGTATTGCCACTGGAAGCATCCAATAAGGTCTTACCCGAATGAAGTTCACCGGAACGTATTGCTTCTTTAACAATATTG
Source organism: Flavobacteriales bacterium (assembly GCA_002400975.1). Lineage (GTDB taxonomy): Bacteria > Bacteroidota > Bacteroidia > NORP154 > NORP154. The sequence continues at coordinate 14,992 of NVRW01000059.1, forward strand.
TAAGCGGGACGCGCCTTAACACTACCACCTATCTGGTGCCATTCCAGCTTTGCATAAATTTCCACATTGGGGTTTGAGGCAATATTCTCAATGCGCAATAGYGGTGTATTCCCAACATAGAGCCCCAGYTCCTCAATGCTCTCCTCCAAATTGCCCTTTTCAATCAGTTCAGCCATCTCCTTATTTTTTTATCAGTTCAGCAGTTAATTCATTCATCGTCTTCACTTTTTGGGCAAAACTACCCTCAAGCCGGTCGCGTATTATTCTCAAATTCTCAAGCAACTCCGGCAATTCATCTGGCAACACCGTTTCCAATAACTCTCTAAATCTTTTGGCAAACGTCGGTGATTTACCGTTGGTTGAAATCGCTATTTTAAGGTCTCCYTTRGTAATAATGCTGCCGAGATAGAAATCRCATAAGGAAGGGGTATCCGCCACGTTGACCAAAATGCCCCGTTGTTTCGCCTCCTGCCATATRGATTTATTCAGCTCTTTATTYTCRGTWGCYACAATTACCAACTGCTTDCCCTCCAAAAGCGTTGTRTCAAATTGCTGCTTTAGAAGATTTACATTCTCATARCTCTCAGCGAAATCCAGGATATCCGGCTGAATTTCCATCGCCACCAAKGTCACCCTGGCATTRAGGCTGCTTTTCAGCAGATAGCTGAGCTTTTCGTGCGCTACATTTCCACCRCCAACAATCAASGTGGTRAAYTGGTCCATTTTRAAAAACACCGGRTACAATTGATTYATGCTCATCTGKWATAATTTACAATTTCATTGTTGCTCTTCTCGACCAACTCATAATTGAACTCACKGTGTAACCCTGCGACCTCACCAATCAATATTATCGCTGGTGCGTCCACTYGCTTTTTGCGCGCAATGTCGACGATGGTATCTACAGTTCCCARTGCGATCTTCTCCTTAGGSGTTGARCCATTCTGGATAATTGCRATGGGTGTTTCATCCCGTCCGTGACTTGAGAAAATATTCACAATCTGGTTCAGCTTTCTTGTACCCATCAAAATAACCACGGTTGCCGAAGACTGCGCCGCCAAGGCAATATCTTTTGAGAGAGCTCCCGACTTAGTGGTGCCGGTTATTACCCAATAGCTTTCGCTGACCCCCCTTTTGGTAATTGGGATGCCCTGAAGCGCCGGCACAGCGGTCACACTGCTAATACCGGGGACCACCTTTACGTCAATCCCAAAGGCCTCCGCATATTCCAGTTCCTCATGCCCTCGTCCAAAAACAAAAGGGTCGCCACCTTTGAGTCTCACCACGTGATTTCCCGGCAGGGCATATTTCACAATCAGCCTGTTGATTTCATCCTGAGCATARCGGGCCCTCCCCACACGCTTGCCTACAAATACACGCTTTGCYYTGGRTGGRGCGTGTTCGAGTAGTTCCGTATCYACCAGGGCATCATACAAAACCACGTCAGCTTTGTTCAAGGCCTTTATTCCCTTGACGCTTATCAATTCCGGATCTCCCGGACCAGCGCCTACCAAAGTCAATTGTCCTGTTGTGTTCATCATTTTATGCTTTATAGTAGCTATCAACTACTTGTTTYTCCWCTTTTTGATCACTGGCCYTCAATTGGTTTTCCCTGAGYACATTCACCCTTCGAAGAAAATCTTGCGCTTGTTCAAAATAAGATTCGGCAAATTTTCGGYTAGGTTGATTTTTATTGATCTGCAASACAGTACTCTCAAAGCTGGTGAGAAAAAACACCTTGCCATTGCTTGTAAAATGTTTATCAAAATCGCTGAGGATAACTATCCGGGTATTGCATTTYACATCAATGCTSAGCAATAAGGCTTTAGCCCCGATAACAAAAGCGTTGTAGCAATTGTAAATAGCATCTGCRTAAGCTTGCTCTTGCAACCCTTCCGCWGCTAAAATGATCCTCTCTTCYGCCTCTCCAATGATTGTCCCAATCACATCAAGGGATACACCGGCACATTCTCCCACCCCGATGACCGGTTTGAACTGCTTGCTATTGCCCCAGTCCAAATAATCCTCCCCGGTAAATTGCTCTTTATCAGCCAGGGGTTTCAACAGTTGGTAAAAGTGATCTTTCCCCAGCCGGCGATAGTAGTCGTTAAAATACTCTCCTTCTATCGCTTGCTCTTCAAAATCGTTGAGCAGATAGCGCAATGCGTCTGTCGCCCTTTTGCTGGGYAGTTTGATCACTTTATCGGCAAAAGACCCATTGTGATCCAATTCAAATCCACCGCCCAGAACTACCTGCATTGCCGGAGCTACTAAAGCCCCGTTCTTGATCGAGCTCCCATGAAAACCAATATTGGCTGCCATATGCTGACCACAAGAGTTCATACATCCGCTGATCTTAATGCGTATCCCTGTTTCGCCAATAAGATCCTTATACTCATCCTTGAGCACCTGCTCCAATGCCAGGGAAAGTCCTGTGCTGTTGGTCACTGCCAGGTTGCAGGTATCAGACCCAGGGCAAGAGGTAATGTCGTGAATGGTACCAAAACCGGGTAATGCGAGATGAAGCTTTTGCAACTCATAAAAAATGGGTTTCAAGACCTCCTGCGAAGCAAATTTGAGCAAAATACCCTGGTCAATGGTAAATCGAATATCATCCGCTACATATTTTCTCACCAAATCGGCGAGCTTTCGGGCAGTACCGCTTGTGATATTTCCCAGTGGCACCCTAATTTGAATGCCGTAAAAGCCCTCTTGCTTTTGTTCAAAAACATTGGTCCTTACCCATTCATTGAATTTTTCCTCATCCACCCTTACTGTTGGAACAACCTTATCCGGCAACGCAGGAACCTGATTAAAATCGGCCGTATCTACCTTATAAAACTTCGCACCCAAATTCTTTTCCTCCACCTTCACAAGCTTGAGAAACTCCTCCGGCCCCAGGTTCTGAATAAGGTATTTTAAGCGAGCCTTAAGCCGCTTTTCACGTTC
>NVRW01000060.1 GCA_002400975.1 Flavobacteriales bacterium
CCTGCTGCGCTCAGTGCGACAATGTCAAGTACTAACGTGAGCTGTAATGGTGCAGCGGACGGGTCAGCTACAGTGGCTGCGGCCGGTGGAACCGCACCCTATAATTATTCCTGGTCACCGTCGGGAAGTATCACTGCTACAGCTTCTGCGCTGGCCGGTGGTATGCATTCTGTTGTGGTAACTGATGCCAACGGGTGTACAGTTTCAGACTCTGTAGGTGTTACAGAACCTGCTGCGCTCAGTGCGACAATGTCAAGTACTAACGTGAGCTGTAATGGTGCAGCGGACGGGTCAGCTACAGTGGCTGCAGCAGGTGGAACCGCACCTTATAATTACTCCTGGTCACCATCAGGAAGTATTATTGCTACAGCTACTGGGCTGGCCGGTGGCATGCATACCGTGGCAGTTACCGATGCCAACGGATGTACAGTCTCAGATTCCGTGGCTATTGCAGAACCTGCTGCGCTCACAACAACAATATCAAGTACTAACGTGAGCTGTAATGGTGCAGCGGACGGGTCAGCTACAGTGGCTGCAGCAGGTGGAACCGCACCCTATAATTACTCCTGGYYACCATCAGGAAGTATTATTGCTACAGCTWCTGSGCTGGCTGGTGGYACRCATWCYGTKGYRGTWACTGATGCCAACGGRTGTACRGCTTCGGATTCSGTGGSTATTRCAGAACCTGCTGCGCTCAGTGCGACAATRTCAAGTACCAACGTGAGCTGTAATGGTGCAGCGGACGGGTCTGCTACAGTGRYTGCRGCAGGTGGAACYGCACCCTATAATTACTCCTGGTCACCRTCRGGAAGTATCACTGCTACCGCTTCTGCGCTGGCTGCTGGTACGCATTCTGTTGTGGTAACTGATGCCAACGGGTGTACAGCKAATGCTGCTGCCATCATTACTGAGCCAGCCGTATTGAGCGCTACAATTACAAGTGTTGATGCCACATGTGGAAATGCTGATGGAACGGCAACGGCTRCTGKTGCTGGAGGTACGAGTCCATACGCCTACTTGTGGGATGATCCTTTGGCTCAAACTACTGCTACAGCKACCGGCTTGCCGGGTGGTGCTTACAYAGCAACTATCACGGATGCCAATGGTTGTTCTGCTACCGGGAATGCCACTATTTTATCTAATAATGTTGATGCTGTTATTTCCGGTACTGTGAGTATCAACGGAACTCCGGTKACAGCTGGACTTGTTGCAATACTCACTTATAACGCGAATCCCAACATGATGACTGTTGCCGCAACAACAACCATTGACAATTTCGGCGGCTATACATTTACGGGCATCATTCCGGATGATTATCTGATCATTGCAGAAGCAGATACATTGCTGTACTCCAATGTTGTAGCCACTTTTCATGACAGCACGAATCATTGGCAACAGGCTACGATTGTTACAGCCAATTGCAATGATACRATCACYAATATCAATGTCGGTCTVATTGATTTTCCAACYAACATYGCCTTTGGCCATATAAGTGGCAAAATACAAAAGGGCGGTCCTGGAAAGACTGGATTTGCAGGCATTCCTTTCCCWGGAGTTGATATTTCTCTTGAGGATTTCCCAGGGGGCATGGTCAAGGGATTCACGACTACCGATGATTCAGGCTACTATGAGTTCAACAATGTTGAGGAGGGTCAATATACCCTMTATATCAACATTCCGGGCTTAGAMATGGATTCGACCTATACTATAGAWATTACCGTATCGWCCGGTGATACTATCTTCCCKGATTTAAATTTCCATGTTGAYACTACGATTGGRGCGGGAATGATATTTGTTGAYACTACCATTCTGCTTGGCCTTGTGAATTATTTTGGAACGGATGAACTGTTTACAGTATATCCCAATCCTTTTAAAGAATTCACAACAATAGCGTATTCGCTTGAGGAAAAGGGCGATGTGACCATCGAACTATACAATGTATTTGGTCAAAAAACGAAGACGCTATATCAAGGTRAGAAATCAGCTGGTGATTTCACCTATAGGTTGAGTGCAATGGATGCYGGTTTCTCTTCMGGGGTGTATTTTGTCAAACTAACCCTCAACAATCAGATTCAGGTACAAAGGATAATAGGGCTGGATTAATAAGCTCAGTGAGTTGAAGTGCCRATAATTCGGCACTTCGACTCATTGACATTGGTTTAGACATTACCTKTKTATCRCCAATCCAAYAAAYCGGGAATAAKCTATATCCAKASGAGACAYYGYGTGYGGYACCTCRAYTSGATTTGARCTTKGTGAATGAACCTGTCACCACCCCCTCTTGTCCCCGGTYTTTTTAGCCAATGCATCAATGAACTATGCTTCATCTCAGAAAAACGCATCATTTCTCCATTCCGCAACACCGGAACCATCAATCTCCTCAAGGAACCAACAGAGATTCCTGGCAATAAATATGGAAGAAAGATCATTTTTTGAGCAATTTGGACAAATTCCATGTYGTTTTTGCAATTCGCCACAGTCAAATTCTTACATTTCCRCCCGCTTAGCAAGTAATAAACAACCTTAATTGCAATTCATAAAGCAGCTTTCTCCTCCAAAATTTAGTTATGCGAAAGTATTTTCTTTCAAATAAGTATTSCGCTGCARTACAGAATTATAGCTAATATTTGCTGTGYACCATAGTTAAATGTAACTTTTAGCCTGCCTTGAGACACTATCTAAATAGCCATGCCTAAGAGAGAGAAATTACAAACTCAATTTCTAGAACTGTATGAGCCAATTCATGCACAATTCCACCGCTATTGTCAGGTTATGGTGAAAAATGACGAAATGGCCAAAGATCTACAAAGTGATGTTATTCTGGCAGCGTACGAGAACTTTAACAGTCTGCGCAAGCCGGAATCCTTCAAATACTTTTTGTTCGGTATTGCCAGAAACATGTTTCGAAAAAAACTGAAGAGAAAAAAAATAATGTCACAATATCAAATGAACAATACCACCCCCCAATACGAACCGAGTTCTTCCATTGAAATGAGTGTGGATATTAGGGTATTGTATGAAAAACTAGAAATGCTATCTGTTAAGCAAAAAGAAGCACTGATCTTATTTGAAATCTCTGGATTCTCATTGAAGGAAATTCGAGAAATTCAGGGTGATAGTCTATCGGCAGTAAAGTTGAGATTGAGCAGGGGAAGGAAAAAATTAAAGGAGTTGCTATCCGATTCAACCCTTAAACTCTAACGTTCGAAATACNAAAATGGATGACCAACTAGACATATTCTTTAAGCAAGCACGAGARTCCATAAGCGAGCCTGTTCCGATTTCTGATATCAGAAACAAGATCAGCTCTGCGCCAGCGCCTCAAGCCCGTAAATGGTGGTTACGAAAAAGGTTTCAGGTGATTTTTGTGCTTGCGTTGGTCTTCCTGGCCTTCTACTTTTTCGAAGGGTACCGACTCACTGACCAAACGGAAACAACACCGAAGGAGACGACACAACAAGAGGAGATGCCTGATCAAGAGAAGAATGTGCCCCTTGAAGAACCTTCAGCTAATGATGAAACGACAGGAATTGTTGACAGTGAGTCGCAGGAGGAGGTGACAGAGGGAGATTTACCAATACAGAAGGATAAAACCCCGGATGGTGTTCAGAGCGCTGAAACAGGACAAGCCCAGGAAGGGGATATTACAGTTCCAAACCCTGCGGGGGAGGCTGACCCTGCTACAGAAACAGCATTGACGGATTCAGATGATAAAGGCGAACCTGATAATACCATCACGGTTGCAACCCCGACAGATAAAGAACCTGTGGAACAGCCAGCAACGAGCAAACCGGTGACTGTCGATCCCAATAAGATATCAAAATACAAATTTGAGCTCGAGTATAATTCTACTGAGAGGGATATAAAAAAATTGGAAAAGAAGCTGAAGCAATATGGAATAAAAATGGAGATAGGAGCCYTGGAGTTTGAAAAGGGCGAAATCCAGAAATTTAAAGGAKCACTGATTTCTGTAAATCCAAAAGGGAAGGCCTTATTCAATTTTAAGGCTTACTCTTTTGATAAGATCTTTATCAGTTTTCAACATTCCCCGAACAACGGCCCCGAGCAAATGAGGGTCTGGGGTAAATAGGAATTGGTCAAAATGAATAGCACCTATCACAACAGTATTATTTGCATTTATTAATGACATGTCAATAACAAGAGCAATATCGGGGTTGATCATCTTCTTTGCCTTAAATCTAATGGCGATTGATCAGGCTTCAGCTGCAGGACCTCCTGGCCCTCCCGGGGGAGGTGGAGATCCGCCTTGTTGGCCAGCACCATGTGTTCCAATAGATGGTGGGGTCAGCTTACTCCTGGCAGCAGGACTGGCATATGGAGGGAAAAAGGCTTATGAAATAATTAAAAAAGATCAGAAGCTGTGAATCTTTGGAGAACACTAAATGAGTTAAAGTACCGAATTATTGTGGCGTCAATTATTGGTGTCGCCATAATGGCGACCATATTTATTATTAAACCTTATAGATCCGACAGATTTTCCGATAATGGCGCCTTAAGCACAACTTCCTTGCTCTTGAAGGAATCGTTCGTGAAGGAATAAATGCATCAACCAGTACACACTGAACTAGAGATCCAACAACAGTTCCCCAAGATCATTTCCCTTTGTAAGTAACTTAGTCGGATCATCAACATACTCCTTCACCTTTACCAAGAACCCAACTGATTCACGCCCATCAATAACCCGATGATCATAAGAGAGGGCAATGTACATCATCGGCCTGATCACCACCTTACCATCTATTGCRAYRGGACGCTGYACAATATTGTGCATTCCAAGAATTGCACTCTGGGGTGGGTTGATKATCGGTGTTGACATCATRGAGCCAAACACACCGCCGTTTGTAATGGTAAATGTGCCRCCRGTCATTTCCTCCATACTCAACTTTCCATCCCTGGCCTTTTTGGCCAATGCTCCAATACCGCCCTCAATCYCGGCAAAACTCATCATCTCAGCATTCCTTAGCACTGGCACCATCAATCCCTTNGGCGAACTTACAGCAATTGCTATATCACAGTAGGAGTGATAAAGCAACTCCTCACCATCAAGCATTGAATTCACCGCTGGATATTCTTCCAGGGCTRCAGTCACTGCCTTCGTRAAAAATGACATAAAGCCAAGCTTAACACCATGAGTCTCYAGAAATTTGGCCTTTGTTCGATTGCGCAGATCCATGATCCCACTCATATCCACTTCATTRAAGGTGGTKAGCATGGCGGTTTCATTTTTTACCGCCACTAAACGCTGTGCYAACTTTCTTCKCAGCATGGACATCTTTTGTCGGTCTATGTCACGCGTGCCYGTTTTTCCTCCKGAAAGAGCCTGAATTACATCCGATTTCGTCACCCTTCCCCCAGGYCCTGTTCCRGTTACSGMRGYGACAYCYTGYTCARCCATCATCTTCYTAGCMGCAGGYGAYGSRTGCCCYTTSGCATAGGACGCATCCTTTGAAGRMGCAGCYGGYKCGGGYYGGGYCACAACTTYYTCTTCCTTTGTCTCAGGTTTTTCCGCCGCAGCTTCTACCGTTTCCACCTCTTTTACSGGTGCYTTTGCCTCTCCTTTCGCRCTGGTATCAATCTTRCAAACCACACTTCCCACSTCTACAGTATCTCCCTCCTGTGCAATCAACTCAATTCTGCCTGATTGTTCGGCCGCCAACTCCAGTGTGGCTTTTTCAGAATCAATTTCACAAATGATCTGATCCCGCTGTACATATTCGCCATCCGCAACCATCCACTGTGCAATCTCGACTTCGGTTATAGATTCCCCCGGACTGGGCAATTTCATTTCTAATATCATACACTGAATTTTTTGAACATGATGAGGAACTCACTGCGTTGTTCGGTAATGACGCCCGTATGGTCACCGATTACCGAATATATAATTGATCTATTCGACACCTATCATTGTTGAGAAAAATGCTTCAACAAACCCGTCAGTTCCTTTTCCCTGTGGTAACTTTTCTCCARAGCTTGCTCATATAGCTCCAACTGCTCTATCTGGTGAATCTTTGCRGATCCWGTAGCCGGCGCCGCACTTTCGGGTCTTGCGATTACTTCCAACGGAGCGRCTTTAAAGGTTCTTAGCAAATGTGACCAGGCCCCCATATTTTCGGGCTCCTCCTGCAACCATACGAAACTCTCCGCGTTTGAATATTTCTTAACCACAGCTTCCAGCTGTTTCTCAGCGAGYGGGTAAAGTTGCTCAATGCGAACAATGGCTATCTTGTTCACCTTCTTCTTCTTTCGCTCCACTAACATCTCATAGTATATCTTCCCACAACAGAATATTACCTTCTTCACTTTTTCAACTTCGACCTCTTCATCATCAATTACCTCCCTAAAGCCCCCCTTGCTGAATTCATYCAGGGATGATACGCAAGCTGGGTGTCGCAATAAACTCTTTGGTGTAAAKACGATCAACGGYTTGCAGAAATCCCTATGCAGCTGCCTTCTCAATACATGGAAAAAATTGGCAGGTGTGGTGCAATTCACTATCTGCATATTCAACTCTGAGCAGAGTTGCAAATAGCGCTCTAGCCGGGCGCTTGAGTGTTCTGCACCCTGGCCCTCATAGCCGTGTGGCAAGAGCATAACCAATCCATTTTGCCGCATCCACTTATCTTCAGCCGCACTTAAAAACTGATCCAGTATCACCTGGGTTTCATTGCTAAAGTCACCGAATTGCGCCTCCCAGATAACGAGCCTATCTGGTGAAACACTCGCATAGCCATATTCAAATCCCAATACTCCGTATTCAGAAAGCAGGGAGTTATAAATATCAAAAGGAGCTTGTTTCTTGCTTATATTGGCCAAGGGTGTATACTCCTGATCAGAATCCTCGTRTTTGATCACCGCATGCCKGTGCGAAAAAGTTCCYCGCTCAACRTCCTGACCYGATAATCGCACCCGAAATCCTTCATTGACCAATGTTCCATACGCCAATAGCTCGCCAATTGCCCAATCGGCTTTCCCATCTTTAAGCATCTGAGTTCGATCYTTAAAGAGCTTTTTCACTTTCCTGAACACCTGAATATCCTCAGGAATATGAAATAGYCTCTCCCCTACCTGGGTCAGCACCCTTTTCGTTACCGCTGTGCCGGGAGAGGTCTCAAAATCTTCCTTGGTAGCGCTGCGCTTGCTTGCCCACGTACCCCTAAGCTCATGATCAACAACCTGAACCTTGTCCTTCTTCGACTTTACAACATCCAGCTTTTTCTGCAGCCTGCTCTTGAAATCTTCATCCATCTTCTTCACAACTCCGTCATCAATCGTTTTTTCCTCAATGAGCTTGCTGCGATAAATTTCCCTGGGGTTTGGATGACTGGCTATTGCCTTATACAGCAAGGGTTGTGTGAACTTAGGTTCATCTCCTTCATTGTGGCCATGCTTTCGATACCCCAATATGTCGATAAACACATCCCGTTCAAACTCCTGTCTGAACTCCATTGCCAGTTGTACCGCAAATACTATGGCTTCCACATCATCGCCATTTACATGAAAAACCGGAGACAAGGTGGTCTTGGCTACATCTGTACAATATGTGCTTGATCGGGCATCGAGGTAATTCGTTGTAAATCCTATCTGGTTATTCAACACAATGTGCATGGTACCACCCGTCTTATAACCGTCCAATTGAGACATTTGAATTACTTCATAAACCACACCCTGACCTGCAATGGACGCGTCCCCATGTATGAGAATTGGCATTACCTTTTTACAATCCCCATCATATTTGTTATCGATCTTGGCTCTTACCATGCCTTCGACTACAGGATCTGCCGCTTCCAGGTGGGAAGGATTTGCGGACAGGCTCATATGCACAGACTTCCCTGAAGAAGTTTCTATATCGCTCGACATTCCCAGGTGGTACTTTACATCGCCGGCAAAATTCAGCTCATCATATGGGTTTCCCTCAAACTCTGAAAATATATCCTGGTATGATTTGCGGAAAATATTGGCAAGAACATTCAGTCTTCCCCGATGAGCCATGCCGATGATGAACTCTTCAATTCCCAGATCACCACCAATATCAACCACGGCATCCAGAGCCGGAATAAACGTTTCCAATCCCTCGAGGGAAAACCTTTTCTGCCCGACGAATTTGGTGTGTAAGAACTGCTCAAATCCCACGGCCGCGTTTAACTTTTCCAGGATTTGTATTTTTTTCTCCTTCGAATAAAGCGGAGTATTACGTGAAGGCTCCATTCGTTCTCTGAGCCATTTGATGACATTTGGATCCCGGATATACAAGTACTCCACCCCTATTGAACCGCAATAGGTCTGCTGTAGATGCGCCACAATATCACGGAGCTTAGCCGGCCCAATACCGATCTCCGATCCCGCCTGGAAAACCGTATCCATATCCGATGCTTCCAATCCAAAATTGTCTAAATCGAGGGTTGGTTTGTAGCTTCGTCGCTCCCTTACCGGGTTGGTTTTGGTAAAGAGATGGCCTCTTTGCCGGTACCCATTAATGAGGTTTATCACCTTGAATTCCTTGCCGAATCCCTCAGGTGCCTCATCACCTCCATAATTTTTTCGGGCAAATTCGAATCCTTGAAAGAACTCCTTCCAGGAAACATCTACAGAGTTCTCATCCCTCACATAGCTCTGGTAGAGTTCCTCAAATGCTGCTACATCGCCGTTGCTTAGAAAGGAGTGTTTGTCCATTGACCAGGGAATTAAGAATGGCTCGGCTCAGCTCGCCACATTTTGTACGAATATACGAATTGAGCTATGCTTAATGATGTGAATGCAAGGGTCATATACTACGAAAAAGACATGGCCAATATCCCTCCATTCGCACTTAAAGGCATCTCCATCATGTGGTCACTCCAATAAAGCGAGGACGAATTGCAGAGTTTCTCTCAATTTTAGTGTTGGATACCTAGCATATCCTCCAAACGAACTGGAATACTCTCATTTCGCCAGGCCGTATAATCACCCGAATAGCCAGAAATCTTGTGCAACCCCTCGATCTTAGCATCAAGCTCTGCCACTTTTTCTACAGATAATAAGTTGCTATCAGAAAAGTTGTTCGCAATTTCGGCGGCCTGGTCCGATACATTGGATTCTGTAATTTTCAGATATTCCTCGAAATTCTCTGCTTTCCAATCCAGTGAATCATCCATGATACGCGCGGATAGCTCATTGCCGTGCTTGAATGATTCTTTAATATTGCCCTGCCCGGTTACGGCATTTCCCACAGCAAAAACACTGTCATAGCCCTCGATCCGACAGGTATTCATATCCGAAATCTTGAACATTTGCCATTGGGATGGAATTCCCTCCAGCAATTCAGGAATGCTTCCRATGGACGAAATCACCAGGGGTGCCTCCACCCTAATTTCACTGCCTTCAATGGCTACTGCCTTTCCATCAATGACATTGGTCTTCTGAAATACCAGGCCCGTCAGCTTACCATCTTTTACAATTTTGTCAACCGGAGCATGACATTCATAAAATCGGAACAAGTACTTGGTCGTAAAATTGTTCAACAGTTTCTCCCGTATCCCTCTTGCTTTTTCCAGCTTTTCGGGTGTATCCGTGGCCATCGGGGTTACGGGCATATCGATGGCCCTACGGCGATAAAACAGGCGACAGCCCTTCAGTCCAAGATCATCAAGGGTGTATCCCAATTCATCAAGCACCTTGACTATACTTCGGTCCAGCGTAAACATGTCTACGTCGTGTCCCTTCTCCTGCAACTTTTCTTTAACTGTCTCAATCATCAGGGCTTTCACCACATCCAGGGAGGCCAGTCCACCACCTACTATCACTGCATCGTCAACGATATCGTGGTGCAGTCCATCAAATCCAGGCTCATGGAAGTGATTGTACCAGATAAAGAATGGGTTTTGATAATAAAAGCCATTGTACAGGTACTCCTCTATTCCCTCCACCGGAAGTGGGCGGTCATTGAAGGCACCTGTAGCCAATACAATTGCTGAAAATCCCCAGGAACTGAGTTCTTCAAACGAAACATCTTCTCCTAATCTAATATTTGGAACATAGGTGATGTTTGGATGTGCTAACCTCTCATCAATCTTTCCCTCCTCCTTGTCCCGGAGCTTCGAGTGCCATTTAGGTAGTCCATCTTCAATCTTTCCATACGGCAATGCCTGCTGATCGATAATCACGGTCTTAATTCCACGGCTTGCAAACTGGAACGCGGTCGCGGATCCAGATACAGCTCCTCCAATAACTGCTATATAATGAACTGGGTTTGACATAGTATATTAATAATGTTTTTCCTGATAAAAATAATGAAAAATTACTCCGAATATTTTCAAATTTCCCTATTCAATAAACCTTCTGCCATTTCCTTTAACAGCGCTTTCTTCGAAGGCTCTATATCCAGGTCTTCCAGATTTGCCATACCCTGATCATGGAATTTCCGGACTTCTTCTAAAGCTATGGCCCTGATATTCAGCCTATCAAATATCTCTTTTGTAGAGGTGACTTTCACTTGCGTATCGGTATTCACTCCTGTCGCAAGAGAAGCCAGCTCATTTTGCATCTCTTCATCTGCCAATTCAAGCGCCTTTAATAGCAGAAAGGTTCTTTTCCCCGCTACAATGTCTCCACCAACCTGCTTTCCAAACTTACCCTCTTCTCCATAAACATCGAGCATATCATCCTGCAACTGAAACGCGATTCCAATATTTCTCCCGAAATTCCAAAGCAATTCAGCCTGCTGGTCAGACGCTCCACCTAAAATTGCGCCCATCTTTAAACTTGCAGCGAGTAGCGTCGAAGTTTTAAACTCTATCATYCGAATATATTCCTGAATRGTCACGTCTGATCTCYGCTGGAAGTTCATGTCCATCTGTTGCCCTTCACACACTTGAAGCGCTGCACTRTTAAAGACAGTYAGAACATCGTGGAGATGYTGTGGAGCRCACTTTGACAGCTGTTCATARGCCTGCACCATCATSGTGTCYCCRGATAATATTCCCACATTGTTGCCCCACTTTTCRTGCACYGTCGCCTTATTGCGCCTAAGTGGAGCYTCATCCATAATGTCGTCATGGACCARGGTGCAATTGTGAAATATCTCGATTGCCAGRGCRGCTGGAAGAGCTACTTCAGCATCATCRGTGAATAATTCGCAAGCCATCATTACCAATACAGGTCTTGCCCTTTTCCCACCGTTAGAAAGCACATACAGAATAGGATCATAGAGTTCCCTGGGCTCATTGCCCTGGTCCAGAGCTGCTAACTCCCGATCAATCCTTTCCCTGAATTTTTCTGGCTGAATCTTTTCTGACATGGATTTAAACTATGCTGCGTCGACCAGGCCTAGCAGATAGGTACCGTAGCCACTCTTGAGAAGCGGTTCTGCCAACTCCCTCAAGGCATTTGCCTCAATATATCCCATYCTATACGCCACCTCCTCAATACAYCCRATTTTCACGCCCTGCCTATCCTCAATTACCTGAATGTATTGCGATGCCTGCATMARCGATTCRAAGGTACCGGTATCCARCCAGGCTGTTCCCTTRCCCAAAATRCTTACGCTGAGTTTATCCTGYTCCAGGTAGAATTTGTTCACATCSGTAATCTCATATTCRCCMCGGGCACTGGGCTTGAGATTGGCAGCCACTTCAATAACAGAATTGTCATACAGGTACAAGCCCGGAACGGCATAATTTGACTTRGGYCGATCGGGTTTCTCTTCAATCGAAATGACTTTCTCATTTTCATCAAACTCCACAACGCCATAGCGTTCAGGATCAGAAACCTGATAGGCAAAAACAACCCCACCGGCGGGATTGGTGTTTGCCTGCAACTGCCTGTCCAATCTCGCACTGTAAAATATATTGTCCCCCAGKATCAGTGCAACACTGTCATCCCCAATGAAGTCTGCTCCCAACACAAATGCTTGAGCAAGTCCGTTTGGCGTCTCCTGTACGCAATAGGAAAACGAACATCCCAGACTTGAACCATCTCCAAGTAGAGATTCAAAATTGGGCTGATCTTCAGGAGTTGAAATGATCAAGATCTCCTTAATTCCAGCCATCATCAAAACCGATAACGGGTAATAGATCATCGGCTTGTCGTAAACCGGCATGAGTTGCTTGGATACTGCCTTTGTCAGAGGATACAGTCGCGATCCTGCTCCACCCGCTAGAATTATTCCTTTCATTGTACAGACAGATTATAAATCAGGCTTTTCAGGTTTAGGCTCCACTTCTTCGTTCCCTTTTRTTTCCAAACCATTTGAGGCAATRTTGAGGTTATTCAGATCAWTGTCCTCTTCTTCATCAAATAACTCAATCATAGGATCCTGATCTTTAAAAGACCTGGTCGTAATAGCCTTTTCCAGAGAGAGTAATAACGACGGTAAAAACAATAAATTGGCTGAGACAGCCAACAGGAGGGTGATYGAAACMAGAATCCCAAGTGCCCGTGTCCCTCCAAATTCCGAAAATGCAAAGATCCCAAAACCGAAAAACAAAACAATCGATGTGTAGATCATGCTGACACCCGTTTCTTTCAAGGCCAAATTGACAGATTTGTTAATGTTGCCACCGGATATTTTCAGCTCCTGTCTGTATTTTGCAAGAAAATGGATGGTACTGTCCACTGAAATACCCAAGGCAATGCTAAATACGAGAATCGTTGAAGGCTTTAGCGAGATTCCAAGATACCCCATGATGGCGGCTGTGAGAATTAAGGGGATTATATTAGGCGAGAGTGATACAATAACCATCCTCAGCGAGGCGAACATAACCGCCATTAATACAGCGATCAGGAATATCGCCAAAGCCAAACTGATGAACAAACCTTTAACCAGGTAACCGGTACCCTCAAGATACACAACACTGGAACCCGTCAAGGTGACATCGTATTTTTCGGGATCAAATATTGAATCGATTCTGAGCTTTATCTCATCCTTCACCAGTTTCATGTCGGTCGTCTTCAAATCCTTTATCCTCACACTTATGCGGGCTATTTGCTTTGTGCTATCTACGAGGGTATTCAAAAGCTTGTCACCTTCCATCTGCTTTTGTGCATAAGGCAAGATAAAGCTCAACTTTTGTTGACTGGGGATGGTGTATTTGCTTTCCCTTCCATTGTAGAATGCCTGATGTGAAAACTTGACAACTTCCGTCAGAGATATGGGCTTGGAAAATTCYGAATACTCACCCAATAAGAGGTTCAATTYCTCTATTTTCTTGATATTCTTCAGCTTCATCGCGCCCCTCTTCTTTCTTGTGTCAATCAAGATCTCAAATGGCATTACGCCACCAAAGTGTTTCTCGAAAAACACCAGATCTACCCGCGCCGGATCGTTCTTGGGCAAGTCATCGGTTAGATTRCCCGTAGTCYTCATCCTGGTAACTCCCACTATTCCCACAATAATCAGCAAACCMGTAGCCAGATAMACCATAGGTCTATGATKGTTCACCACTACTGCAAATCCGTTCAGCACCYTACCCACCATCTTGTAATCCAGGTGTTTTGTGTGCTTCTCTTTTGGAGGGGGTAAATAAGAGAAGACAATGGGTATTATAAGAATGGACACCACAAAGATGAGCATGATGTTCAAGGATGCAATAATCCCGAATTCTATCAGCACCTGCGATTTGGTTAGGATGAAGGTTGCAAACCCGATGGCTGTGGTTGCATTGGTCATAAATGTCGCACTGCCAATCTTCTGAACCACCCGGGTCAGCGCCTTTGTCTGATTGCCATGAGAGCGATACTCTTGATGGTATTTATTKAGCAGRTAGATGCAGTTGGTTATTCCAATTACGATGATSAGAGGCGGGATAATACCMGACAAGCCSGTAATTAAGTACCCAAACAAGGAAATGGAGCCTATGGACCAAACGACCCCTATTGCTACGATCGTCAATGAAACGGCCACTACCCGAAACGATCTAAAAAACAGATAAAGGATAATTGCTGCCAATATGGCGGCCGCAATGGTAAACCACCTCATCTCCTTTTTCAGTAAAACGGTAATACCCGTCCGGATATACGGCAGTCCAGAAAATTTCACATTGATATCAAACTTCTCCTCGAATTCGTGCACCTTATCCCTAACTGCATACACGATCTCCTTGCGATGCTCACTATTGACCAACTCCTTATCCAGGGTTACAGGTATSAGAAGAGCGCCGGTTTCACTGTTTACGATTACCCCCTCATAGAATGGAAGTGAATTAATGATCTTCCTCAAACTATCCAATTCCCCCTGGGTTTCCGGCTTCCGCTGCACGATAGGCTTGAATTCAAAGGCCGAATCGTTTTTGCTCAGGTTGTAAGCATGTGCAATCGAAATGACATCCTCAACACCGGGAAGCTCTTTGATTGCATTGCCCATCTCATACAGGGCATTAAAATTCTCTAACTGATAAATATTGTCATCCTGGATACCGAGTACAATCAGGTTGCCATGCGATCCGAACACCTCGATGAACCGCTCAAAGTCCTGATTGGTTTTTTCTTCTTCCGGAAGTAGTCTTGGGAGGTTATAGTCCAGCTTAACATTAGAGGCATTGTACGCCATAAATGCTGTCACCAGACCCAGGACTATCAGTATAGATAATCTATTTCTCAGAGTAAATCTGGCAAGCAGTGCCCACATCTCCAAAATGGTTGAACCCCCTGATTTAAAGAGGAAATTTCGCAAGAAAGCAAAGATACAAGAATTACCAGATAATCGTACTGGAATAGCAAATTAGAGAACCCAAGCTGGGTTGCGCCAAAGAGGCAGAATCCAATGGTTTTCGGCAAAGAAATTGAACCGCGCCAATAACCGGGTTTACAGACAAGAAAGCACAAAGTAAAGTTCACCTTCAAGGAAGGTGGCATTGACTTGACCCTCATGCGGCGCAATGTAGCAAGCGGATAACTGCATTWGACTATGGCGATGATACCCGCTTGCGCCACCGCTTCAGCTTTAGCGCACGCGGTCGGCAGTGCCTAACGGTTGCAGTTTATGACGACATACGTGACCCGGCCCGGTAAAAGTAAGTCTGGCAGGTTTAACAAGAATCAGAATATAAACAGMTGAAAAACATTATTTTTGGCTTAATAATTGACTTCCGGAAGGAAAAAATAATATTATGAGAAAAATATTACCCGTTCTTATTGCCACAGCCATCCTGGTTGGTTGTGCAAGTTCCACCAAATATTATCAGCAAGGAAATTATGAYGCGGCGATAAGGCTGGCGGTTAAAAAGCTCCGAAAGAAACCCAMTAAAGAAAAGGAGATTTTARTTCTGGAACAGGCCTACGAGCGMGCCAACAAGAAGGACAATGACMGGCTCAATTTCCTGAAAATGGAAGGAAAYCCATCTATGTGGGATGARGTCCAYTCCAGRTACTCATCACTTAAAACACGTCAAAACCTGGTATCYGAAGTGTTGCCRCTTGAACTCCTGAGCACGGGAAGGATGATMCAATTTCCGACRGTTAATTACGATGAAGAAATTATCAACTCGAAGAAAAATGCTGCAAAGTATTTTTACGAGCATGCAATGGTGTTACTCGCCAAAGGAGATCGTGAAAAYGCARAAAAGGCCTATTTCGAATTYAAGAAGGTGAAATCTTTTTATGCAAACTATGAGGATGTAGATGAAAAATTGAAGGAATCGAAGTGGTTGGCCACCCTGAAAGTAATCGCTGAGCCCATCCCCATGCACTCAGCTACCTTCTCCTTGAGCAATGAGTTCTTTGACAATAAGATCAATGAGTTCCTGGGCACCATGCCCGCAAGCGAATTTGTAAGATTTTACACCGTTGGAGAGGCGAAAGCTGAAGGAGTTGACAACCCAAGCCACATCATAAAAATTCAATTTGACGACTTTGTAGTTGGACAGCTGATTATCAGGGAAAAGGAATTCCAGGTAAAGAAGGACAATGTCGTAATGGGAATCAAGGATGGCAACCAGATTAAAACGGGCAATGATAAGATCAAAATATGCCATACAGCGCCGAATAAAACACCTGTAACGCAATCTATCTCGGCAGCGGCCTGGACCTCTCATTCCAAACACGGAGACTATTTAGGGCCTTGCAGTGTTACCCCTACCACTTCGATGGAAGTGATGTATGGTACGGCCAAGGCTACCGTTAACATTACCACAAGAACATTAATCTCTAAAGGGTTGCTGGACTTTAAGATCGTGGATTTTCAGACCAACAAAGTATTGACCCAGGAGAAGTTTCCCGGGGAGTTCGGTTGGACCAACGAGTTCGGCAGGTACAATGGTGACATCAGAGCGTTGAGCCCTTCTCAGGCGGAGGCAGTTAACAGTAAGCAGCTGCAACCACCACCGCCACAGGTATTGTTCACCGAGTTCACCAAGCCAATCTACAACCAACTTACCAGTAAGATTAACACCTTTTATAGAAATTACTGAGCCACTTGCCTACAGGTAAAATCAAAGAAGGAATAGGGTTTTTATCTAAATTAACTTTTAGGAAGGCACTCAATTCYACSAAGGTTCTCTCGAGCTTTTACCTGTCAAAACTCTTGCGACAACCCATCGTCTGGGGCGTCCCGATGAGCATTTCCATAGAACCCACGACCTCTTGTAACTTGCGCTGTCCTGAGTGCCCCAGTGGTTTGCGCTCCTTCACCAGGCCTACAGGAATGCTGGAACCGGACACGTTTCACAAGGTGATAGATGAATTGTCAGCGTCGCTTTCCTACCTCCTTTTCTACTTTCAGGGGGAGCCCTATCTACATCCCCAATTTACAGACCTGGTGAAGTACGCTTCTGACAAGGGTGTTTATACGGCCACCTCTACAAATGCCCATTTTCTGAATGACGAAAACTCAAGGTCTACGATCGAATCCGGATTGGACCGGTTGATCATATCCATTGATGGAACGACTCAGGAGTCTTATGAATCTTACAGAATCGGGGGCGAGCTTGAGAAGGTGATCCGGGGAACCAGGAACATCATCAAATGGAAAAAGAAACTAAAATCCTCCACCCCGCATGTGATCTTTCAGTTCCTTGTGGTAAAGCCAAATGAGCATCAGATTGAAGAGGTTGAAAAGCTAGGGAAGGAGCTGGGTGTAGATGAGGTTCGTTTGAAAACGGCTCAAATTTACGATTTCAAAAAAGGCAGCCCATTGATTCCTACCATCGACAAATACTCCAGGTATGCAAAGGGAAAGAACGGTGATTACACRYTAAARAACAGCCTGAGTGACGAGTGCTGGAAGCTTTGGCATTCATCGGTAATTACCTGGGATGGACGGGTTGTTCCCTGTTGTTTCGACAAAGATGCGAGCCATCAGATGGGAAGTTTGGCCAATGAATCRTTTCGAAGCTTGTGGACCAACAAGAACTAYATGAACTTTCGCCGYGCTATYCTCAACTCAAGAAGCAGCATTGATATTTGCAAGAACTGCACTGAGGGRACCAAGGTCTGGACTTAAACCCTTTTTRTTTGYGGYAAACKRYACMTAAYGKGCTGGRATATAWCTAATTAGGCTCAATAGYTTTATAGCRGATCACTTTATGACGAACGAGGAGTACATCGATGATATCTATTCAAAGGCTGGGGAAATCTTRGGTGATCAGATCACAGATTGGACAGACTGGAGAAAGTGGGTGAGTACGGTAGACAAACTTGATGACGATCTCCAGTTGGTGTAYCTGATTGGTATCCWGGGAACTCAAGTAGTGAACGGTGGATTTRTYCAATACTTTGACAAYTCCTATGGAATATTTAGCTATGAAACACTTGCTTGGTTGCGYAAAATTGAAGCAAAATCGGCCGCTAACATTCTAGACAGGGCATTGTTAATTGTTAATGTAGAAAACCTCCAGGGTGAGGAGTTTAAGGARTACATCTATTCCAATGTAATCAAKGAAACCCTAGGTGACCAACTCGATAATCTTGAYACGGAGTAC
>NVRW01000061.1 GCA_002400975.1 Flavobacteriales bacterium
TTGCTAAGAATTCAGTATATTTAGGGTTGTTGAATCGTCATATTCACCATATGCCTGATATTCGCAGTCTATTCCAGAATCCCAGGGATAAATTCGAAGCGAAATACTATGAATCAACGAATATTTATTCAATAATTCGGACCATGATTTTCAAACACGGTATTTTTATATTCACGCTACTTGGTTTCTTCAGTTCTTCAAGCGGCCAAACCAATATTTTTCTCACCAATCCCATAGCTGAGCAGGTGTTGCAGGGTAATTACAATCCTGCTGACTACGCTGCTACAACCATTCTGGATGATCAGAGTAGCATAGTTTGCGACGTTCAATCTGGTATTTCTGCAGATTCCCTAAAAAGCTACTTGTTGCAGCTAAACGCATTTCAAAACCGCAATACCGGATCGGATACGGTCTCCTCAACAAGAGGAATCGGTGCGGCAAGGAGATGGGCGTTCCAGAAATTTGGTCAATTTGATGCGAACTCTGAGGATAGGCTGATCGTTACCTACCTGCAGTTTGATCAGAATATCTGCGGGGCACCTCAGCACCGCAATATGCTGGCGATCTTACCTGGGGCAGATACAAGTGACGGATCAATCATTATTATGGAGGGCCATATAGATAGCAGGTGCGAATCCGGATGTGATATTCTTTGTGATGCACCGGGTATGGAGGACAACGGCAGCGGTACTGCGCTTGTTCTGGAACTCGCGAGGGTAATGAGTAGATACACCTTCCCGAATACCATGGTTTTCATGCTCACTATCGGTGAGGAGCAGGGATTGTATGGGGCCAATGCTTTTGCTCAATATGTATACGACAATAATATTCCGGTGAAGGCGGTTCAGAATAACGATGTAATAGGAGGGATTCTCTGCGGTAAAACCTCTTCTGGCCCGAGTTGTCCATTTGAAGGACATATAGATAGTACGAATATTCGAATATTCTCAGAGAAGAGCATTTTGCAAATGCAGAGTCGGGGTTATGCCCGCTTTGCCAAGTTGGTTAATGATGAGAAGTTGGTATCGATTTCTGATGTGCCGATGAACATAAATATTATCGACCAAACTGACCGTACCGGAAGGGGAGGAGATCACATACCCTTTTCTGATGCGCCACGCTATTATACTGCTATTCGGTATTGTGCTGCTAATGAGCATGGAGATGCCGGTGTTTCTGCACCCGGGTATGATGACAGACAACATACGAGCACTGATGTATTGGGTGTGGATACCGATTTGGATGGAGAGCTTGATAGTTTTTATGTGGACTTCAATTACTTAAAACGCAATTGYATCCAGAATGCRGYAACYGCGACCATGGCCTCCCTGGGCCCTGAAATACCAGATTTTCAGCTGATTAATGATTCAAATGGCCTTTCRGTKCTGRTCACTTCGGCAACGWCATACYTMAACTATCGGGTTGGRGTGAGTAARCAAGATCAGAATATGAATTTYGTBGGATTGTATAGGTTTGCGGATACACTGGCGTACTCAATCCCCGGGTTGGATTCCGACTCTGCHTACTTTATCACAGTGGCATCTGTRGATAGCAATGGAATTACCAGTTTGTTCTCCAAATCGACATTTCCCCCAATTACGCCTCAGGTGAGCACTGCTTCTGCTGCCCAGGATGATTTACCGTATTCTTTTTCCTGCAGTACTGTTGGYATAGGAGAWCMMCARGATGTCGRCAAGCGCAAAATTAATRTGCTCTGTGTTCCCAACCCCAGCTCTGGMAAGGCTCGGATCATCGTGACTATGGGAGAACCCGAATACGCTGATGCGTATGTGGTAATTCATGATGTATCTGGTAAAGCAATTTATCGGGAGCCCATTGGACTGTCCAACCCATCCAATGAGGTTGTTTTTGACGGCAGTAAACACGCGGTGGGGGTTTATACGTATAACCTGGTAGTAGAGGGGAAAGTGGTCAAAACTGGCAAACTCTCATTGGTCGAGTAGGGGGCAGGAATTTAGCCGGGATCACATAGTAAAGAGAATTCGTTAAATAACGTTGAGTTTAGGCRGCTTCAWTTTARACATATGTGATTTCTTATCAAATGACAGAATGCGGATGATGCGGACTAAAATCGATATGCTGAATATCGTCATGTTAATATTCCCTAATCCAGTCACGTTAAATAAGGAAACCAAATCTTGATTAACTATTACAAAATATTGGGAATTTCCAATTCTGTTTCTGGAGAGGAAATAAAGGAGGCCTATAGGAAGAAGGCYCTGCAATRCCATCCCGATGTTAACGATTCACCGAAATCACACAGCAGGTTTCAGGAGATTAGTGAGGCCTACACYACACTTATTGATCCGCWAAGCAGGGAGAAGTACGATATTGTTCTGGCATATGGATTTGAGGGCATAGCKGATGCAATTAGAAGAGAAAAAACACCAAAGCACAGGGAYCCYGCTTACRTGCCCAAATCCGCTGAATTCGTGGCTGACTATATGGAGCGAAAAAGCAAGCCAGTTAAGAAGGATAGGCAGACCATTATAATAGAGAATTTATTGTTTGCATCGATGATTATGATCGGGTTGGCGGCATTYACATTCGCTTGCATAGATCTGATGGCAGAGCAATGGGCTAAGAAAACTCCGGGTGTATCCGGCATGGTGTTTAGCATAATGTTTTTTGTGCTTCTTGCTTTGGGGTGGAAATTGGTGCTTGGGCGAAAATTCAAATTCTAGATTTCAATCAATSCATGNTTNNGGGGGGGGAAGCAAAGCAARTGCACCCTTYCAGCRGTCAGTTGGATTGSCGGGYATGATTCAGATTCTTTTGCCTTAATAAATCACTCACCTRCCGTTGAAGATACTGRYAATKYCTGATRGYAGKAGSACCGTYGAAGCAGATRATCGTTCCACAGCCAATGAAGAAAATCGGCCAGGCYGCTCAAWGCAGCCCGACCGANCMGGGAGAAGAAAGMGTGGTGTTGGTGGTGCCCRTTCCTCCKAATTTTCAACGATCTTAATGTTAWCTMTGCAATTGTYTACCGATARTMTTYATTGATCTTTTCTTGTCAAATGCAGTTAATGGAATGCTCTTTTTCCACCCATTTCTTGCAAGTTTGGGCAAGAAGACAGTGATTGTCGTGAATTTGTTTTCTTCACTTTCCAGTACCACCTTGCCATTGAGTTTGTTGATCGCATTTTTCACAAGGTATAATCCCAATCCACTACCCTGTGAGCTTTCACTTGCTCTAAAGAACATYTTAAATACTTTCTTATGATATTTCTCGGAAATGCCTACCCCATTATCRSTGATRCTGATCTTAATTAATTTATCGTGGTGATTTTCAATTAATATGTTCAGGAGAGGAKCTSKATTATCCATYTTTTGGTATTTCATGGAATTTTCAATTAAATTGCTCATAATCGTGTCGAGCATAGCCTGGTCACTTAAGAAAGCGCCATCCAGACGGTTTGTAACATTGACATTTACRTTTTGATAAWSCGGAAYATATTTAAGCCGGTCYACGATACCGAAAACGAACTGGTTAAAGTCAATYTGRGTAGTGGTGGTTTTTCCRGCTTTGATCAGCACAACCTGGGCCAAATCGTCCARKATYTTTTCCATTCTGTCCATAGAGCGTGATATGAGCCCCATGTATTTATRAGATTCCTCARGACTGGATGAATTGGCGATGTTAATAATGCCCTTTGTAGATGACARGGGACCTCTTAGATCATGAGAWGCCTTATACAGAAACGTCTCYAATTCGTCGTTGATTTCAAGGAGTTGCTTTTCCGCTCTTTTCCTGGCCTCAATAATTGTCCCCAGCATGTATTTTTCTCTTTCAAGTTTTTTAATTCTAATTCTCACCAGGAAGAGTATTGCTACTGAAATCAAAAGGAGGCTCAGGCCAATGAATTGCCAGGTTTGCCAAAAAGGTGATAACACCGTAAAGCGGTAGGTTATCTCAGACTTCTTTGATGAATAGTTATTGTTGGCAGTTCTTACTCTAAAGGTGTAAACACCGGGAGAAAGATCAGCATACGTAGCAAAGTTTTCTTTCCCGGGAGGAGACCACTGCTCTTCCAGTCCGTCGAGCTTATATTCATAAGTTACTTTCTCCGGTAGCATAAAACTAATCCCGATAAATTCRAAGGTTAGGTGGTTGTCGTAATGTKCAAATTGAGCATTTTCAGGGAATGCAGCCTCTTCTCTGGAAATACGCAAGCCAGTTAAGTGTGCGATGGGGGGCAGGGTAGCGTTCACATTGTCGTGCAGCACATTGTACTTAATCACCCCGTTGATCGTTCCAATCCAGATATTACCATCCCCGTCTTTTTCCATCGCATTTTGATTGCATTCCATCCCGGTGAAACCTTCCCATCTGCTATATTGCCTGACAACTATTTTTCGGGATTCAAAGTATTCGGAAATATTTAGCTTATTCAGTCCATTGTTGGTACCGATCAGAAGGTCTCCATTCCCATCAAATTCCATGGATACTATGGAACCATTGCTCAAGCCATCATTTTTGGTGACGTAGGACCATTCATATGTTTGGTTATATGGATTCATAGTTGCGGTCGCGTTATTCAGGATGCTGATCCCCCTCCCATAGGTTCCCATCCAAATATTGCCCTTTTTGTCTTCTATCAGGGAATACACRGTGTTCATGCTCAAYCCATTRCTGTCCGACAATATCAGGTAATCCGACGGGTCAGCTGCAAACCTGTCCGGRTCCATTTGAAGCACGCCYTCATTGGTYCCCAGCCAAAAATTCCCGTTCCGGTCCTCAATCATCGAGTAAATTTGGGTTTTTTGAAGTCTGGAATTCTCAGTAAAATTTATGAACTTACCTTCCTGGTTCAGCAACGTTAATCCGGAATTGGTGCAGAACCATAGACGTTGTCTGGAATCCAGTACGATYYTGTTCACCACCATGTTGTTCAACCCATCAGCTACCCCAAACYGCGTGAACCTTTTTCCATTGAACTTGCAGACTCCATCACTGGTGCCAACCCATATGTTGCCTACCCCATCCTGGGTAATTGACCAAATGTTACTACCCAATTCCTCAATGTTCTTAAAGTTTGTATAAGTCTTTGACCTTAYATCGTACTTTGACAADCCGTTGACSGTGCCAATCCAGATATTTTCATCTTCGCTTTGCAAAACCGACAACACTGCATTGTTCACCAACCCATTGGCTTCYGTATAATAGGTGAACTTATCACCRGTATATTTGATCGCCCCMCCACCGTTGGTGSCAAACCATTTGTTCCCTTCATTATCGCAAAGCACTTTCCAGATCACATTGTTACTTAATCCCTCATTTTTTGAATAATAGGTGATATTGAGACCGTCRTACTTATGTACTCCGCCTCCATACGTTCCAAGCCAAATATTACCTTCCGGGTCYTGAGTAATGGCTGTYACCTTTTTRTTTGCCAGGTCGGCATTGACTTTCAGCGGCTCAAAATCSCCAGTCGTGGAATCATTCTGATGTCTTAAATCATGGATGCTCACTCCTCCGCCGTATGACCCAACCCACAAACGTTGGTCCTTGTCTTCAAAAAGCGACACCGTTTTGTTGTTAACCAAGCCATCTTTTTCYGTATAACAGGTAAGCTTATYCGTTGCACTTCCATCATATCGRCAAACACCACCCCAGGTTCCTATCCAGATTATACCTTTACTATCTTCTATTATGGCATAGACCCTGTTATTGGGCAATCCATTGGCTGTCGTGAGCGTATCAAATTTGTTACCATCATAAATAGCCGCCCCTCCTCCGTTTGTCGCAAACCAAATATTTCCCTGCTGATCTTCTGCAATATCAAAAATGTAATTATTGCTCAGCCCATTGTCCTTATTGTAYACTTGAAATTTCTTGCCTTCTTGCTGCAAACTATCRGGCAATAACCGGGCAATCCCCCCGCCATAAGTGCCAAACCATAGAACTCCGTTYCGATCTTCGTGGATGGCCCTTACCTGGTTGCTTCCTAAACCATCATTAATTGTATAGTTGRTAAATGTTCTGCCGTCGTACTTGCTRACACCTCCRTAGGTAGCTAACCACAGGTAGCCSTTGCGGTCTTGSAGAATGTCAAGCACCTGAGATTGGGCSAGTCCATCTTCGGTTGTATAGTTCCTRAAYTGATAGGTTTGCGCTAAAGCGATAGGCTTGAAGGATAAAATCACTGCMGAGAAAAGGCATACCACGAGGCGGTGCTGGTATCTCATTCTATGCACATGATGCTTTATCATCGATAGAGGATTAACTATAATACAGAATTTTCAATTCCATTATTTTGATGCTGCTTTGAGGTTTAACCCAGATTCTCCAACCAATTCTCCAACTATATTCTCCAGTTCAGCCAGTCGCTCTTTCAACTTTTCATTCTCATCAGTGAGCACCTTTACGYTTKTGTAAAGATTACTTCCAGATTGAAGATGGATCCTCACCCAGATCACTCCTTTTTCACCGTTAAARTCTTCACAGGCTTTTCCYAGAATAGCACCGATCCCTGGTTCATCYGAGGCCATTGCAAATCCCTCAACCCCAGATGAAACCAAAAGATCGCCTACTTTAATCGGACCTGTAACTTTCGTCATCCTGAAACCGGTAAGCTCCAAACCAATATGGTTCTCCCGCCATTTAGCTTCCCACGCATTTCCCGGACCCGCCTTGTCCATATATTCAAAAGTGGGGTTACCGTGATGTACACCGGATTCCTCCGGCGTGGCGACGCCCATTACGTTTGGACAGTTTTCATGGGAGCAAGGTTGTACTGCCACACGCGTCTTCCCGTCTTCATCAATTCTGGTATCCACTATGCATACCACCATTCCAGACTCAGCTTTGCCAATCACCCATTCGCTGGGGCCGAAAGCATTGTCGGTGAATACACCATCTCCCAGGATATCGGGACTGCCATCATTCATACGCATCCGATCCCTTACGGTAGTTCCATCAAAAGCTCTGATAACMGTCTTGCTATTTGCTCCCCGATACGAAAATGCCGCCATRGTWGCACCATTCGACCTRAGTCGTAGAGCTGCTCTGGCTCCGGTRGGTSCTTCAACAATTGWRATTGCATCACCAGTACCGGATTTAATGTGTAGTATGTTATTTGGAGTTGTGGTACCAATTCCTACTCTACCAGTTGCTGTACTGTAGTTGATGCCACCATTGTCAACATCCAAATCAGTATTCACAATCAATTTATTTTGGACGGCATCGTATATTATTTTGCTGCTGTCAATATTGAGGTGGGTATTGATAATCAGTTTTACAGAGTCSCGATAATACTTGATCCGGCCRTTGTCCACATCCAGGTCGGCATTGACGATGAACTTTATGGAATCTTTTACGTACCTGATTCTGCCRTTATCCACATCRAGATCAGTATTGACAATTTGTTTGCCTGYTGAATCTACCTGAAAAACTATTTTTGGCGGTATGGCATCATTCCAGATAGAAAATATCCCATTGTCCAAAGAGATTGAATACTCATCTGTTCCATCACCGATGCCAATGAGTTTGTCHGGAGTAGAGGTTCCAAACCCTACATTTCCATCCGGGTTAAGCARGATATGSCCATTTGYGCCCAGTCCATCCACSGTSGTGATTKTAAGTGCTCCATTGCCATCAACAGAAAAGGTTGCTGAATCCTGAYCCGYAGTGTTTGTGATTATAAACTGGGGTGACACGTTGTGAACAATGTGCAGGGCGCCCTTCGGATTGGTAGTTCCGATGCCGGTTTGTGCTGAAGAATARTATATCCCTCCAAACACAARGATGACCGTTAAGAAAAGGTTACTAAAAAGGTGATACCTGGTATTCATTGCCGTATGATCAAGAAAATGTGCCWTRGGTTTGGCTACAGMRTGAATTAWTTGTCTRATRCKTCSGTAGTTATGCAGGGTCASCAAGRCATTGGGAAYCTTCAATTTAAGGGGGCTGTCGTTCATGATATGGGATTTAGGTSGTGGATCATTCGATGAATATTAGTGGCTCTTTGAAAATTTCATTTTTACCGGTTCCAATGATCAAATACAGCCCGGCCTYGAGCGTACTGTTGAGGTCAATGGTTGTAAGYAGGGTGTTGTGCTGTGGAAAAACCTCAGTTGCGTATACTATTTCTCCGAGSGTGTTGATCAGGGTTACKYGTATTTCTTCCGCATCCAGATATTTCCCTGATAACGTYAGCTGCGTACCCCTGACTGGGTTGGGGAAKACGCTTATTGCGGATGCCTGTTTCGAAAATTGAGCTGATACGATCTGTGAATAAGAGAAACTACCGTCAAAGTCAGTTTGTCTAAGACGGTAGTAGGAAAGACCGGGTAGGGGRTCCTCATCATAAGTAGTATAGAATAATTTGRYATTGCTGTTCCCGGCGCCCACAACTGTTGTGACCACATCAAAAGTGAGCCCATCCGRAGACCTTTCAATAGTGAAATAGTCATTGTTGGTTTCYGATACAGTTGTCCAATCCAGGCGTACTGCTGGYCCYTCMACTGTTGCAGAAAAATCGAGTAGGTCAATTGGCAAGGGGCCCGGTGGGCTTGATTTTTTACTGGCACTCCATATGGAAAAAGCAGTTATGGAATCTAYGACMACGTGATTTAATGAGGKATTAACCACTCCACCATGATCAGTCCACGTGKCTCCATTGTCGGCAGAMCGATAAACYGTCAGATCCTCTTCGGCGTCATTTACCTCATTCTCAAAGTAGTGAAAGGTCATGATGATCTTRAGGTCATYGCTGGTMGTGGCYGAAATGTCAAAGCTCCTGTCAACCGWYGCCGTATAATTTGCATARCTYCTCTTGATSGTGGTGAYACCYGGCGTATTGCCACCAGACGAAACTTGTAGATCTATACCCATCCCGGCAATATTGTTATAATCACCTACGGGCCCYAAATCTCTGTCACGGGCAATGATGTTTCCTGCGGATCCATGAATCCTCTTGTCATCRGTTTCATTTACAATRGCCCCGMCTGTTCCCAGRTCAAYATCATTACCATTTAAATCAATATCACCGTCATTGATAGATAGTTGATTGGTAACCCCMATWTTATTGCTGAGCTTAATTCCRKCATTTGTATTGGCAATTGTGAGGTTATAAAAAGTATTGCCCGYTGCACTAATTCCGCCAACAGTTTGAAGTGTKCCTCCGTTCARTGTTACCTTCTTGCCATTCGCATTGAGTGTACCATCATTGGTCAGGTTCCCCTTAATYAAWATRTCYTTRTTWAGCACCACRYTGCCSGYTCCATTTGWAATRRAGAGATTATRGAATTGGTCRTYRRTTGCKGATCCCTGGATRTTTTGGGTTGTGGTGCCGGTAAAATCGACGGTACTTGTATTAGCCGTDAATATGCCGTCATTGGTGAAATTGCCCTGAAHGGTCAAATTACCCTTGGTGTTGAGAGTGGCCGTATTTDCATTGGTAATACTATTTACACTAAGTGCGGGTAAGGCGCCGGTTGTCAATGTGCCTWTRTTTGTRAGGTCTTGGGCGCTRACCGTGTAAAGAGGTGTTAAGGATATAAATGAYGCTAAAAAAAGCCCAATAAGGGCACTTGTATCAAGATTAATAAAACAGCGTGGCGGCATGGCGGAGTTGCGAATATTATTCTGTCTCTTTCAATTATTTGAATTCTTGAATTTTTAATTTGGTTTTTGAAATACGTTATTGAGAGGTACGATGTAATCTTACGTCGCCGGCAAATTTGAGTTACTTCAAAAAGTTGTAGAAACTTGCAGATGTAAGAAATTCTGCTCTTTTGTAAAAAATTGGATTGAGCGACAGGACCGCTTTAGGTGGGCAGGTCAATGATAGCGCGGAATGTGTTTCTTCTTTTCCTCTGATCATAATGTGTGCCGGTAAGWAGCCAGGTGCAAAATTTGGAAGTCGGGATGCAGCCTTGGGGAATAATGGGGCCTGTGGCTGACGTAGTGTATTGGACGGCTGAGTGTTTGAGGAAGGAAGGACATCCCGTGACCTAACCTGTGCTGTTGATTTTGTCTGTGAATCAACCTCACTTGCCTGGCGGGCGGAGAGGAACTCGCTGGTTTTGTTAGTCAAAGCTGAATGCCAATTTACGACATGGAATAGATGATTTCTGACGGTTAATAGATCAGCGCTGCAATCAAAAAAAACATGAATCGTCCTATAAATCAGGCATTTATAAATAAATAGTATAACTTTACCCGCCTTGTGAAATTAGCTTTGGAAATCAAGAAACCGAANCAAGGATTGTAAATTCCAAGAACAAATCCATGACCGCYAAGAAAAAGATCAAACTCGCCATTGTGGAAGACCACAATCTTTTCAGGGAAACGCTGTCTTATGTAGTTCAACATCATCTCGATTGGAAGGATATTGTACTGTCCTTTGAAGCTGCAAAYGGAAAGGAGTTAATTGAAAAACTCAAGACCAGGAAGCCTGACGTAATCTTAATGGRCTTGAAAATGCCGGAAATGGATGGCCTTAAGGCAACCAYGTATGTCAAAAGACATTACCCGGGTATAAAAGTCCTTATTCTTACCAAGTACAAGCAGAAGAAATTCATCATTGAAKCGATGAAGAGGGGTGCAAATGGTTACCTGYTTAAAACYGAYTCAYTACKGGAAATAAGGAAGGCCGTTGCAACYATAGTGACATCAGATTATTATTACACAAAATACCTGACYGAGGCAATTGTGCGTGGATGGGCSGGCAACACCAATACTAAACAGATGTTAGGCTTTCGCGAAAGCTTAACCAGRCGGGAACTGGAAGTCTTRAAATTAATWTGCTTAGGYTGCTCTTCTCCKGAAATTGCTAAAAAGTTCAATAGAAGTCCGAGGACTATTGAGGGCTACAGGAAAGAGYTGCTRGGGAAGCTAGGTGTTAAAAATGTGGTAGGTCTKGTGACGTATGCYTATCTAAATGACTTTATTGAACCAGATTTWAAAATGTGCCTGACCTGAAAAAGCNNGCATTCAAATTCTTGATTCTCCTGTTCTGGTTCTCTTCTTTGCATTCGTTTCCYGATCATTTCYTGTGTGGCCANRGGGGACTGAAATAGTTCACCAGTTCAAAGAAGATGACAATTTGGATGTGCGTATTATCWCTATCAAGGGMGRTTTTCTAATTRTCCGATATTTTTCTCAAASGCTCAGTTTCCTTAAATACATAAATATAACCGTCTGGTTCACCAGAAGCYCCGTGYTGTGTATGAATGGAAAGTAAAGTGGGAATGAATGCAWTTTTTTTTGGTAAGAGATTCACGCCCAAATCCYTTACATTGYTTCCCATCTCCATATCTTTTGCTACTGCAAAGTCATCAGACAAAAAACTYAGAATYGGTTGATTCAACAACTCATGTTCATCATATTCCATTAATTCTATAAACAATTCGTTTACACTCGATATTATTCCTCCCACCTCAGTTACGGCGAGGGAAAATGGAAAAGTGTCCATAAGATCCTGAAAATGCTGTYTCTTGACAACACCATACTCCARCTCTTCATTTATCCCGTTCATRGAGACCGCCAGTTGAGACAAGAAATCTCTATCTGTGTTATCGAATACTTCCAGCCTTTTACCGAAATCAAACCTTGACATGCTGAAGGCAAGCTCCTCAAAATCATCTACAAACTTGCTGATATTAACATTCTTTATTTTGAGTTCAATTAACTTTTTAAGCAACTTATAAAAGTCCTGTTCCCCATTTTCYGCCTTCTTCTTGATGATCTTATCCACCTCCAATAGCAGGCCGTCCGCATATTTATCCATAATTGTACTGAATTAAGCATTTCGTCCGTGTATGAAGCTGAAAGTTACAAATAAGTACCAATAAGTTTGTGACATTGGCTATCCTGGATTGGTTTGTATTGTTTCATTTTGGCGTTGTTTATTTCATGATTSGGMCATCTGKYAAATTYATCCTATTGGTTGATATAGYGKTSGTTAGGGGGTGGYACGTATTTATACGTGCRCAAAATACCACGTATTTCTACGCTTGTATTTCTCRTTTTACMACCRGTACTTTGCWGACTTGGTTTATTYSAWRGGATTGATCAARTAAAACGCATATCRTTGAGATGAATGAATTCMGAAATCTGGTCTTTGAAGGTGGTGGTATTAAAGGTATCGCCTACGGRGGGGCTTTGGAGGAGCTCAATGGGCTGGAYGTRTTRCCAAAGATAAAGAGGGTAGCRGGAACTTCTGTTGGTGCTATTAACGCATTGCTACTGGCACTGGGGTATGAAGTATCAGAAGTGTCGGAYCTGGTCGCWAAGACCAACTTCAGGGAATTTGAAGRCAATCCGHATCCKAAATGGTGGATGTTGCCTGGGTGGGGCAARTCCATAAARAGGCTGATGAATGAATACGGAKSGCMYAGCRGYGATARATTYAMGGAATGGTTGAGYGAKAAAATTGATCRRAAAACCGGGAATTCYGAAATCACGTTTGATCAATTTAGCTGGTTGGTAATGGARGATTGGGTGAAAAAAAGAGAAGAGCGRTCCGGGCTGAAAGACCTGTATGTAATCGGYACARACCTGTCTCGAAAAGCTATTGTAATCTACTCYCGTGAGCATACTCCGGATGTTAAAATAAAAGATGCCATATGCACATCAATGWGCRTCCCCTTGTTRTTCGAGGCCCAATTCAACAGTGAAGRTGATGTRTTRGTTGATGGWGGTGWAMCCTATAACTATGCGGTCAACATCTTCGATAACGAAAGATACCTGGAGAAAGARGTGAAYGGTGAAGATTTWAAAYATGACGGRACCCCCGGTTTTAAATTCAATCACGAGACACTGGGATTTCGGTTGGASTGCAGCAAAATGATAGAGGACATAAAAAACAACAATGATYTTCCTCCCACACCGGTTGAAAATTWTAGAAGTTGTGCCACGGAAATTCTTGATTATATGATGGAAGGTGGCAATAGGAGTSACTTASASGGTAATGATTGGCAYCGCACGATCTTCATAGATACCCTGGACGTGGGTGCAACGGATTTTGATATCCCYCAAGCCAAGATAGASGAGTTGATGGACTCYGGMAGACGTGGTGTGAAAGAACACTTTGAATGGCGCAATGGYGYGCATGGAGTGGACAAACCAGTTTAGACTGTAAAGAAAATATAATAGTAGGCGGGAGACATTACTCATTGCCTGTGGTCATCCTATCWCCTGTCAATAAAAAAGGCGAACYAAAAATTGATTCACCTTTGGCYGGCKCTGAAGTAGCATGTTCTTGTRCTTATCAGATGCAGTCARCATGTGTCATATGAGGATGTTCYCYGTTGAATTTACCTGTAGTTAAGTCAAGTACATATTCTAYRTTATCTATTATGGCRATGGTATACACATGCTGATATACCCCAKATTCTGTATATCCTGCAAATCTGAACACATAGTCAATCTCAAAATGCTTAAGCATATGTCCGAAAAACAAAGCRATATCAGCRGCATTGCCTTTTTTGCCTTTCCATGAAGGGTSTGGRACAGGTAAGGATTGAGTTCTGGAMGYGCCTGTTTTTACATCAATAGCCTCTTTACATTTTTCCCAAATCTTCCGCAGTAATTTTACTTTGGGTAATCTACTTGTCTCAGRTTCAATRAGATGARGGCTGCCTGATCTRTTGTACTCCAGGATTGTTTTGATAATCTCCTCTTGACTTTCGCATGATGCCATTTTTTATCYCCTGAGAAATTAGGATGTAAAGATAAAACTTGYASTCTATATTTTTATGGTTAAGTGGYGTTCTTAATCGGTAGTACGYAACAAACGACGTCTTCTTCATCTCTGCAAATNTTAATTTGGATCGATCTTTAGGTCCTGTTAAATAAAACCCCAAGCAGGAGCATGAYAAATGCRAGAATSGAGAAGATTGTTCGGACCAAATTCAATTGRTTCCATTTGCCTTCATAGGAAAGTCTGGTGGTCTCTAATTCTTCCGCGCTRAGGGTATTGATGTTTACCAGGTCTAAAGCGTCATTCAAAGGGACATTACCAAGTATGGTTACCCCGATTGGACCCGTGAAATAGCAGATTGCACCTCCGGCGATCAACCAAAAAGCAAGGTCCACTTTTACSRCGTATTGAAAATAGGTACTTAGTATCATCAGAATCAGAGAGCCAAAAAAGATGATAAAGAAYCCGGGATTRATTATGGCTCTATTGATGGATTGCATGGCCTCCAGATAGCTTTTAGCCGAAATGTTTTTCAATCCTGGTATTATTGAAATTGTCCAGCCATACAACAGGCCCGCGGACAATGCGGTTGTTATTATGGCAAAAAACAGTACTGCGCTTTTTATGTTGATTTCCATAGCATTTATTTAATAAGATAGCCCCGGCGTTTTATGTAAATAGTTGCTCTGGTCAATTTCCTGAAGTATGAAATGAGCGACATCGGCACGGGATATTTTTAGCTTCGTTGATTTGTCATCTGAGGGRAATCCGTGTTTGTATGTTCCCGTTTTTGCCCCATTTGTAAAAGCAGCCGGACGCRCRATTGTCCAATCTAAATCRCTTTCAAAAATGTATTTTTCTTGAAGTTGGTGGTCTTCATGTGCCTCCTTTAAAAACCATCCAAACATAATGTTCTTCCAGAAAAAGTTCAGATTGGAGACACTATCTCCCACACCRAGTGAAGATTGGCAAATCAATCTTTTGACACCYTTTGTTTGCATGGATTTAATGATGTTGCGTATGCCCTCKGARCGAACTACACCCTTTCTTCCGGCGCCAAGCGCGCATAACACCAGGTTTTGATCTTCCATTGCTCTTTCAACAGAATGGGCATTCAGTACATTGCCCTCAAGTATGCTAAGCCGTTCATGCCTGGTATTTACCTTGTCTTTGTTTCGGGTAAATGCTGTGACCTGATGCCCGGCTTCAAGTGCTTGTGAAACAAGGTGTTGTCCTACAGTCCCTGTGGAACCGAATATGATAATTTTCTTCATGTTATTTTATATTTAGGGTTAGTAGCCAATTTTCYAATAAATCGTATTCATTTTGSGTCATCCTGATTTCCTTGCCTTTTGGCATTCTTYGTTTYACAAAAACYTGTTTGTGAATTTTCGGACCCAATARGTTCATATTGTCCAGCGTAAAGACTTTTCYYGGATTTTTGGTACGGTGACAGGCATTGCATTTGGTYTCCAGAATTTTGAAKGCACTCAATTTCGGATYTAGGTGGKTGTTAAATTCCGAATGTTTGATTTTTGCCAGTTTTCCTTCTTGAGGATACGGCAACAAGTAKGMAGAGCTTACAATACTTAGAAGAATTAATGTTTTCATTTTACCTTTATATACAGGCAAAATTAGGGGGTATTCAATTGTGGAAATTGAACAAAACCGTCAAAATGAAATAGTTKGTATTTAGAGGGAGATCTGTTTTTGAAACTCTTTGGGWGTCTTTCCTGCGTACCGCTTAAATGTTCTTATGAAGTGTGATTGGTCAGCAAATCCACTGTCGTACCCAATCTCCGTTAARTTGAGGTAATCCGTTTCAGTAATTTGTTTCATGGAAGAACTGAACTGAATGATTTTTGCAAATTGCTTAGGCGTCACTCCTATTTCCTTTAGAAAATGTCTCTCCAAAGTTCTTTCAGTAACGTACAGTCTGTCTCTCACTTCTTTAATACTGATAGCTCCGTTGGCTTTRAGAATGAGATTGGTTGCTAATTTKATYCTGTAATCTGGATTTATTGATGCRTTTTGYAATAGTTCATTGAAGTAAACTGCTATAATTTCTACAAYATCATTGTTGTCTTCTGTTTTCCTTAATTTTTCCAGGGTACTCTGCGTATCCACATTTTCAATAAGCAGAAGATCATAGCAATCATCATTTAGGGCTTTAGGATCCACACCCAGCAAAATTCGGACTGCAAAGGGATACAGTCGCAATACAACTAGCTTAAATACTCCTTTGATATCCAGAGAAATGGGTTCTATGGTCTGGCCGAACAGATAAAAATCTGATAGCTTTTTATTTCGAGGCTGTAAATAAAAGGGATTGGTGGATTTGGAATATGCAATTCCGGCAAAACCATCTGCATAAAAGGGGAAATTCTTTTCTGTATTTATTTCATCACTTTCCAGGAAGATAATCTCCTTTACAAAGGGTTCTAAACTTTTATGTAYTGGCAGTCTTTGCATTTATTAATAAGTGATTGTTCGTTATCATAAAGATAGTCAGGAATCACTTGTCATTGTAAAAATCGAATTATCCGTTRTTTCYCCTCACAGCGTGATGATGACTTTTCCCCTGGCGTGTCCTTCTCCAAAATGCCTGAAAGCWGCAGCAGCTTCATCCAGAGGRTAGCGGCTATCTATAACAGGTATTACCTGGCCGGATTCAAAAAGCTTGTTTATATCATCTAAACCCTTGTTTGGTTTGTGTGCCAGGACACCCATTTTCCTGCTCCCGGTTATTGAAATCAAGGTGCCCAGGATTAGCGTCTGGAAAATGAGACCAGTTGATCCTCCGAACATCAAATATTTTCCTCCAGGACTTAATGCACGTTTGTAATCAAAGATGGAATGAGATCCCACAACGTCAAGAATCAAGTCATAATGCTGTCCATTTTTCGTGAAATCTTCCTGCGTATAATCAATGACATGGTCAGCCCCGATCGAGCGCATTATATCAAATTTCTGCCGGCTGTCCACACCAGTCACTTCAGCCCCGAATGCCTTGGCCATCTGCACTGCAAACGTACCTGTGCCACCACCYGCACCATTAATCAAGACCYTTTGTCCTGKCTGAACCACTCCCAAATCRCGAACACCCAGGAGGGCCATGACTCCGGCTTGCGGTATGGCAGCGGCCTGTTCAAATGTCATAAGGCCTGATTTCAAGGCAAGTRCATTTTCACTGACGCATACATATTCGCCCAGCCCMCCCCAGCCSGACTCGCACAGGTCTCCGAATACTTCATCACCGGGTTGAAACTGCTTTACKTTGCTGCCAACCRYTTCAACCYTTCCCGCTACGTCYGCKCCRAGTATCTTGTATTTYGGTTTGAAAAAYGMCCMRTMAATCARGCGAACWARGAATGGTTTRCCTCTCAGGAGMTCCCAGTCCCATGAATTTATCGATGCKGCTTGAACTTTTACCAGTACYTCATTGGGCCTTGGGGTTGGCTTTTCTAGTTCTTGTATTTCAAGAACATCGGGGGATCCATATTCCGTATATACAATTGCTTTCATAATTATTCCTCCATGATTACTTTGATCTGGTCATTTTCAATACTTTCACTACAATCTATCGGGCTTCATTCAGGCGTTAGACCTGTTAGTAGAATTAACTTATCCCACAACCTTTTACCGAATGCCTCATCATTCATTGCCTTATCAGGTTTTTTGATGCGTTTATCCAGTTTGAACAAGGCTCCATTAATTGCACTGCGATCTTTATGCGCAAGCATCAGATTTGCAATGGGCTCACCCGCGACCGCAGGTGGCTTTGCGAAGAAAACTGACATCGTCCACCAGAAAAAACCCACAGGTCCGGTTGCTAGCCACCTTTTCTTTACCTCCGGATCTGTTTTATCGATGATCAACGAAGGATTGAATGCTACGGAGGAGATTTTTCCTGCATATCGTCGGGCCAACTCTGCAGCGATCACCCGGTTGCATGTCTTGGTCCTGTTGGCTGCAGTGTCTGTCCCGTGATCTCTGATGCTTTCAAGATCATCCCAGTCGATTTCTTTATAGAATGGTGCAATCACATGAAGGACCAATCCGTCTGATTGCTGCATCCTCTCTGACAACAG
>NVRW01000062.1 GCA_002400975.1 Flavobacteriales bacterium
CTTGAGAACCGGCCAAAGCATTACAGGCCAAAAACAAAGCATCAACAATGTGTTGCGAAGTTTCTACATTACCAGCCACCACTGCCGCCGGCGGGTCAGGGTCAAGCAGGCTTGAGCTTGGTATGCGAATATCCAGCGGCTTTAAACAGCCCTCGTTAAGCGGAATATCTACATTAGCCAAACAACGAAACACATACAAAACAGCAGCTCTAGCAACTGATTTAGGGGCATTAAAATTATTACTCATAATCCCCGAAGTTCCGCTAAAATCAACAATTGCTGTACGGCTCTCACGATCGACTTTCACCTGCACATTGATCTTGGCACCACAATCCATATCGACCTCGGCCTCGCCATCAACTAATTTATCAATCACCTCGCGTACGGCTTGTTCGGCATTATCACAAATATGCCCCATATATGCAGACACCAATTCCGCACCATGTAATTCCATCAAATTTTCAAGTGCGGTAATTCCACTTTTACAGGCAGCAGCTTGGGCTTTTAGGTCGGCAATATTTTGTGATGGGTTACGCGCTGGCCACGGCTTTTGCGCCAGTATACTTTCAACTTTTTGCTGCTCGAACTTGCCGTTACTAAYAAYMTTATTGAACTCAAGGAAATCGTCAGGCATTTCCGGGTTGGCACRCAGCTRGTRGAAGCACTGCGGTCAGTAACACTCACTATCGCCAAAAACGAGTATGTTGCCCTCATGGGCCCATCTGGATCCGGCAAATCGACGCTGATGAACATCCTTGGATGCCTTGACACWCCAACAAGCGGYCAATACGTACTCAATGGCAAYGATGTYAGCAGGCAATCKGAYAATGAACTGGCGGAAATAAGAAACAAGGAAATTGGCTTCGTTTTTCAGACTTTTAACCTCTTGCCAAGAGCAACGGCACTTGACAATGTATCACTGCCCCTCATTTATGCAGGCTTTAACAAGACAACGAGAGAAGCACGTGCTTTAGAGGTTCTGGATCAGGTGGAATTATCGGATCGGGTTAAACACAAACCCAATGAACTATCAGGTGGACAGAGGCAGCGGGTTGCTATAGCACGGGCAATGGTGAACCATCCCTCAATTATACTTGCAGATGAACCCACGGGCAACCTGGATTCAAAAACATCCATTGAGATAATGGCACTGCTTGAAGAAATTCACAGAGAGGGCAATACGATCATCATCGTCACACATGAGGAAGACATTGCCAAGCAYGCACATMGAATTGTAAGATTGATCGACGGGCAGATTGCCTCTGATAACATTAATGACAACATTGTAAGATTAAAAGCCGCGGTGGTATAATTCGATACTATGAAAATTTATACCAAAAAAGGCGATGAGGGAAAGACCTCACTCYTGGGAGGGACCCGGGTAGACAAACACAATGACAGAATTGAAGCTTACGGAACGGTAGATGAGCTGAATTCCCATATTGGCCTCATACGGGACCAGGAAATTGATGCAGCTTATAAAACCCAGCTCATCAAAATCCAAAATGACCTGTTCACAATAGGGTCAGTGCTGGCCTCTGACCCGGAAAAGTCAAAAGTTAAAATCCCGCTAATTGCCGAAAAAGACATTGTAGAGCTGGAAAACGCCATTGACGAGTG
This sequence comes from Flavobacteriales bacterium, assembly GCA_002400975.1. Lineage (GTDB taxonomy): Bacteria > Bacteroidota > Bacteroidia > NORP154 > NORP154. The sequence continues at coordinate 1,621 of NVRW01000062.1, forward strand.
GACAGACCTGCTACCGGAAATGCGATCATTTATATTACCCGGAGGTCACCCGGTAGTGTCGCAGGTTCACGTTGCACGATGTGTCTGCCGCAGAGCAGAAAGAGCCACCAATCGCCTGGGCTCCTCTGGTGACGCATCAAAAGTTGCACTCAAATATCTCAACCGGTTATCAGATTTTCTCTTTATGTTCGCAAGAAAAATAAGCGCAGATCTCGGCGCTGAAGAAATTCCCTGGAAAGGAATGCAATAATTTCTTCGCTAATCGTTTGTTTTTTATCGGTGAAATTTTATTTTTGTCGACCCGAAAAACAGCTTACCCATTTCTAGTAACATTTTACACACTACTGACGTAGTGTTTTATAAGATAACGAACGAACTATGTATTGGACGCTTGAATTAGCCTCAAAGTTGGAAGACGCACCATGGCCAGCCACCAAAGAAGAACTTATCGATTACGGTATTCGTTCTGGCGCTCCTCTGGAGGTCATTGAAAATCTTCAAGAGATTGAAGATGAAGGTGAGGCATATGAAAGAATTGAAGACATTTGGCCTGATTACCCTACCAAAGACGACTTTTTCTTTCACGAGGACGAGTATTAGCTTTCCCACGTTGCACATCCTGAAATCTCGCTCATTTTCCGTATCTTTGCGGCCTTGTTCGTATTATTGATTGCGGCCTTGTTCGTATTATTGATTCGATGTCAAAATTTCTCACAAGTGTCTTTAAATTGTTCGGAAAGAAATCTGATTCCGACATCAAAGACCTCATGCCTTTGGTGGATCAAATCCACGAAGCTTATGAGCTCATCACCAATCTGAGTAATGATGATCTAAGGGCAAAGACGCCTGAACTGAAAGAGCAAATTCAATCCTATCTTGTCGAAGAAGAGAATGAAATCGCTACGCTCAGAAAAGAGATTGCGGACAATCCGGATATGGATGTCGAGAAAAAGGAAAAATCCTATGGACGAATTGATGAGCTGGATAAGGTCATTAATGACAAAACCGAAGATATTCTCCTGGAAGTACTGCCACAGGCTTTTGCCGTGGTGAAGGAAACTACCAAACGATTTAAAGAGAATGAGCGGGTGGAGGTTAGTGCTACCGACTTTGACAGGGACCTCGCTTCGGAAAGTGATAAGGTCATTATAGAAGGGGAAAAGGCCGTTTATCTAAACTCCTGGACCGCCGGGGGCGCAATGGTAAAATGGGACATGGTCCATTACGATGTTCAGCTGATCGGCGGTATCATACTACATCAGGGAAAGATTGCGGAGATGGGCACAGGTGAAGGAAAGACCCTGGTAGCCACCTTGCCCGTATATCTGAACGCCCTGGCCGGCAAAGGGGTTCATCTGGTTACGGTAAACGATTACCTGGCTCGAAGGGACTCCGAATGGATGGGAACCATTTTTGAATTTCACGGATTAAGTGTTGATTGCATTGACAAACACGAACCCAACTCAGAAATGAGAAGAAAAGCGTATCAGGCGGACGTTACATACGGTACGAACAATGAATTTGGATTTGATTACTTGCGCGACAATATGTCCAGCAGCGTCGAAGGGCTGGTTCAGCGCAAACACAATTATTCAATTGTTGATGAAGTAGACTCCGTTCTGATAGATGATGCGAGAACTCCTCTAATTATTTCCGGCCCTACACCAAGGGGCGATATCCATGAATTCCATGAGCTTAAACCGAAAGTTGAGCGACTTCTGGCGGCACAAAGAAAATATGTTACCACAGCCTTATCAGATGCCAAAAAACTACTAAAGGACGATTCAAGCAAGGACGATGAGAAGAAAGGCGGAATGGCCTTATTAAGGGCCTTTCGCGGACTTCCCAAGAACAAGGCACTGATCAAGTATCTCAGTGAGGAGGGGGCAAAAGCTAAGCTTCAAAAGACGGAGAACTATTACATGCAGGATCAAAACAAGGAAATGCACATCATTGATGAAGAGCTCTACTTCATTATTGATGAAAAAAACAACTCTATTGAGTTGTCTGAGAAGGGGATTGATCTGATCACAGACTCAACAGATGATTCCGCATTTTTCATATTGCCTGATGTTGGCGCCGAAGTGGTAGATATTGAAAAGCAAGATTTTTCGGAAAAGGATATAGCGAACAAAAAGGCCGAATTGATGCGCGACTTCTCCATCAAAAGCGAGCGTATTCATACGATGAATCAGCTGTTAAAGGCCTATACCTTATTCGAAAAAGACGTGGAATACGTGTTGATGGATGGCAAGATCAAGATCGTTGACGAGCAGACAGGCCGTATTATGGACGGGCGTCGATACTCAGACGGATTGCATCAGGCTTTGGAAGCCAAAGAGAATGTCAAGGTTGAAGCCGCTACACAGACCTATGCTACTGTCACCCTTCAAAATTACTTCAGGATGTATCACAAGCTGGCGGGCATGACAGGAACAGCCGAAACAGAAGCAGGGGAGCTCTGGGATATCTACAAGTTGGATGTTGTWGTAATYCCWACCAACMGMCCRATTGTRAGRGATGAYGSAGAAGAYCTSATYTAYAAAACMACWMGWGARAAGTACARTGCCGTTATTGARGAGATTGACAAYCTYACWAAAAAYRRMMGRCCWGTAYTGGTYGGWACCACYTCAGTRGAAATYTCAGAATTATTGAGTCGCATGCTGAAAATGCGCGGCATCAAGCACAATGTGCTGAACGCGAAGCTGCACCAGCGTGAAGCGGATGTTGTTGCGGAAGCGGGAAGGACAGCAGCGGTTACCATCGCAACCAATATGGCCGGCCGGGGAACTGACATCAAATTAGGGGAGGGTGTAAAAGAGGCAGGTGGTTTGGCGATAATCGGAACAGAACGCCATGAATCCCGGCGGGTTGACAGGCARCTKCGTGGRCGGGCTGGTCGACAAGGTGACCCCGGTTCCAGCCAGTTCTATGTCTCTTTGGAAGATAATTTGATGCGTTTGTTTGGTTCGGGAAGAATAGCCAACCTAATGGATCGCATGGGCCTTGAGGAGGGTGAGGTTATTCAACATTCAATGATCACCAAATCAATTGAAAGAGCGCAAAAGAAAGTGGAAGAAAACAAYTTCGGCATCAGRAAACGATTGCTGGAGTACGATGACGTGATGAACTCTCAAMGRGAGGTAATCTACAATAAGCGGCGCCATGCCCTATACGGGGAACGGCTCTCAGTTGATATAGCAAATATGATGTACGATGTTTGCGATGGCATTGTTGAAGAATACCAGGAACTTCGCGATTATGAAGGTTTTAAAATGGAGCTGTTACGCGTACTTACATTAGAGCCYACCGTATCGGAGAGCGATTTCATGAAATTAACTGCAGAAGAGATAACGGAGAACCTCTATGAAGCCGCAACAGCGAGGTATAAACTTAAATCCCAGCAAATTGCKGAGAGCTCMCTACCAGTTATTAAGAACGTTTACGAAAATCAATCAGCGACCTAYGAGAACATAGTCGTGCCATTCACGGAYGGKGTTAAGACTTTACAAGTAATCACCAATCTTGAAAAATCCTATACCTCCAATGGTGCAGAGCTGGTGCGTTCTTTTGAAAAAAACATTTCACTTGCCATGATTGACGATGCCTGGAAAGAGCACCTGAGAGAAATGGACGARTTGCGCACTTCYGTACARCAYGCYACCTATGAACAGAARGACCCACTGCTTATTTACAAGTTTGAGTCGTTTAACCTGTTCAAGATAATGATGCAAAAGTTCAATTCGGACATCACAGCATTTCTGTTTAAAGGCAGCTTACCCTCGGCTAATGGATCAGACACGGTTAAAGAAGYACAAGGACCAAAACGAACGGATTACAGYCAGGTAACGACRGGSMGYGCAGATCTGCCTGAAGTCGTTCAGGCTAGCAATCCTGAACRSCAGGCTTCCCAGCCAGGCCAACCACAAGGCGCTCCTCAACAGAGGGTGCAACCAGTTAGGGTAGATAAGAAAGTTGGGCGAAATGAGCCTTGYCCTTGCGGAAGTGGYAAAAAATTCAAACAATGTCACGGCAAGTGACGTAAGAAGGGGTANTTATAATCCGGTTAGAACGGACAACACAAGCACCCCTTGATCTTCTCTAAGTATTTCAATATTTCYCATTTCGGCTCACTYTCAACACCCCCAGGCAAACYAAAATGTTTTTTGGTGTTATCCTGTGCTGTGCTCCTTTGTTCAAGYCTTGCATTTGGCCAGGAGATGATGGGGCTCAATGGCAGCAATTACGCCGGTACAGCAGGTGCTCATATCAATCCCTCCTCYTTGTCCAACTTTCCCCACAAATGGGAAATTCACCTGCTCACCCTGGATTTTATGTTGGAGAACAATTATGCCTATCTGCCCAATTCCAGCCTGCTCACTGAATATAAAMAATCCAAGGCCCTGGGTTCCGRGTATGAGCTTCAGCAATCAGACTTTGTATATCCAGCTACATCATTCAAAAAGAAGTCTGCATATGTCAATGTACTGCTGAAAGTTCCGTCCGTTTTATTTCGCATCAAAAACCACCGATTTGCCATAATAAACAATGGGGCTCGCTTTATTACAAGTGCCAACAAAGTGAATTTCACAATGCCCAAAATCACAACRAGCGGGCAAGSACGAGATTCACTATCCCTTGATTTTAACTCTGACAAYCTGGAAATCTCCAAATTCAGGATCAACGGTATGGCCTGGGCTGAATTTGGATTGACCTATTCYGGATTGGTGTCAAARACCAACTCCAGAAAAGTATTTCTGGGYCTCAGTGTRAAACGGCTGCATGGCTATATTGCCGGGTATCTGYTGAACCATGGSGTGGCGTTTGMCTTCACTCCCCAACAAGTTGCATTGTCRAAAATCGACGTCGAGTATGGATTYATAGATGTCAATAACGGYGSTTCGGGTTATGCAGGAGCGGTTTCAGGAAAGGGCTGGGGATTTGATTTAGGCACCACCATGGTAATGAAGAGRAAATACCGCTCAGGTGGAATTGGCAGGGTGGAAGGCGGRCAGGATCACCCAACCAAYTACGGAACACGTRTTGGTATTTCTTTGATTGATATAGGYAGAATCAACTTTGGCAGTAATGTGCGAAAATATAAGGTGGATAAGTTCACRCGAAGCGATTCAATTGCTGACATGGACGTATTGGTAAGCAGTGAGCTGTACCAATTCCCACCACAAGTACAACCYGGAGGGCAATTCTYAATGMGGTTACCYACRGCRCTMTCCRTTCAGGTAGACTAYAAAGTCAGRCCCCATGTTTTTGTKAATGCAACAGCAATACAGCGCATAGTTCTTCCMGGCCCTGGAATAGACAGGGCCAATCAATTGTCTGTTACRCCMCGTTTYGAATTGAGGTGGCTTGGYCTGTCTATGCCACTGATATTGTATCAATACAMACGCCCTCGAMTTGGAGCGGCTTTGAGAATTGGACCTCTGTGGATTGGTTCTGATAAAATCGGATCCTGGTTCTTCCCAGGTAARTTTTCCGGTACTGATTTCTTCATTTCSCTGCGCATTTTGCCAATCAAAAGATCAAAAAAACAAAAGAAAAAGAGGGCGGAAAAAGACAAGARAATTATRGATATGCCATGTTCATTTGTRCCMTACAGRARYRSCARGTGGATYASCACGCTGATYRSTAAACTAAAGAGCAAACTAAAGGCCTCAAAATTTAAAGAATTGAATAATGCCGAGCACAAACCCCCAAAATCTTGAGGGAATCTATAACTTTGTTWTATATAGATATCCCCGCGCATGAACCTATCAGCTAAAATTCTTTGCATCCTGGTGTTTATTGGAAYCGGTTCTGGCACAAGCGTATATGGCCARGCCGAAATTGACCACTGTGATGATGCAGAAACATATTATTCGCTGGAAGACGCCYTAAAAGAACCTGAWAAGGTGGTGAAGCTGGAYATTGCAATGAACAAATTGACTTCCATCGATCCCAATATTGCTAAATTGGTGAACCTCGAATGYCTGGATCTCTCCTTCAACAAATTYTCAACCCTGCCTGCYGAAATAGCCGAGCTCAAAAAACTGCGGGTGCTGGATTTAACAGGAACGCGTTTCCTGGCTAAAGTTCCCGACATAGTTTCTAAAATTGCCAACCTGGAGGAGCTKAGTATTAAGGACCACCCTGAATGGAAGGGGACGCAATTTGASGATGCAAAGAAAWTGTTACCGAATGTAAAAGTTATAAGCACCAATTAATTAAACNCCCAGGYAATGCARARACAACTACTCCTRCCACTGACAGCTTTTATCGTGTTCTCAATAAGTTTATCGCCTGCAATCTACGCACAAACCAATGCAGGAGTTAGTGCCGTACTGGATCCGGTGTCTGGATCAACGCTGATCATTGGCAGTTCATTTCCAGTTACAGCACAAGTRTTCAATAATGGAACAACCACCATCACCTCCATGCAGCTTAAATTCAATATAGGGATAAACAATACGGCGCTTGATGAGATATGGACSGGGASCTTTGCACCRGGAGATACTATAACGTATACGTTCAAYGCACAATTTACACTTAACGACACCAYTTCSGGCAGCTCCGTCTATTGTCTGGCCGACGCGCCAAACGATAATATGCCTTYTAATAAYAGCGCTTACCCTGTSTATAGTTTTGCCGGCAGYACCGGCTTGCCWGGAATGAAATCTAAAAACCGCGACAAACTGGCCTTTGABCACTTTATCGTCATTCCGGGVCACCAGGTSCGGTTTGGTCTTGTCAACTCCAGCAATTATAACTCAGCTATAGTGGCGATTGTTGGAATGGATGGCAAGTATTTCAACAGCCAAACAGCAACAAGCTCAAACAAATGGGGACAATTTGTTTTAGACCTCTCATCCCTTCCAAAAGGGCTATACATAGTGGTTATCCAAACGACGTCCGAAAGACTGACAAAGAAGTTTGTTATCTAGCTGGTTGCCAAATATTTAAATATTCCTTCCGGATTTCAACGAGCCCCTGCCCGACAAAATTAAATTGCATTATATTGCATTTAGTCGAAATTATATCGACTTTTTTTATAGATTTATCATACTAATGCCGCCTTTGGTAGAAAATAAAAGACAATTTATCAAAGGTTTAATACATTGCAATTAGTTATTAATTTCTGTTAACGCAGTAAAATTATAATGTGATATGAGAGTGAGAAATAGAAGTGTGAATGCAATAGCAATGGTAWTTTTTGCAAGCGTAATGTTTGTTAGTTGTGCCTCCGAAACAAGTCCCCTGGATTCCATGAAAGCACCGATACACGTCGTCAGAAATGACTCTGTTGTTGAGGTTAAAGATAGTGCTGGAAAGCTCTATACTTTGAACAGCATGGAACGTATTGACTACGGAGCTGCCATGTTAAGGCCCGGTGACGCGATAGAGGTTAGCGCAAAGCGGTAGTTAAACAATTCTGCCTACTTAAAAAGGCGTATACGACCTGGGCCTTCCAGGTAATTCTCCTGCAATCRGGACAATGATTGTATGGTGCTTAGGGAGGTCTGTCGAAAGGAAGGGGGCGTTCATCCTATTCAAGCGACCCTTCGTCAAATAATGACATCTTCTTTTTGGGAAGCTCGTATATTGTAACGGTAGATTTTTTCGTTAAAGATATTGGTGGTAATGTTAGGAACAAAAAGGGAGAGAGAAATGGACGTTAGAAAGACGAATTTAGGGAAGTGCTTGATCACATTATTTTTATTTGCTGGATTGGTTGGGTGTGGCTCAGACCCAAGTCCAATAGAATCAATGGCGGCACCGATCCGTCTGGTTAGAAATGACAGCATTCACCAGGTTGAGGATAAYAARGGACGTCTTTAYATTTTGAACAGTGTGGACAAGGTCAACTACAGCACSCAATTCATYGAACTTGGAGGAGAGCTAACATTGCTTTCAAGCGGTTCATAACAAGGAGTCTTCAGTACTTCATTCCTGTTTTTTTCAATACCCTTTTTTAGATTTGATGCGAGGTTCTGCATTGCGAACCTGGATGAAACCAAGGACTGGTTCATCCTTCCCTAATTCAACGCCCAGATCAATTGGCTTGATCGCCCCGTCGAGTCTTTTCCCTATTTCATCCTACCAAAAACCCTTTTGGTAGAATTCCGATTGTGAAATATTACTGGCTTTGTACTATTGAATTAAACAATAGTGTTAATTGCTGTTAAAAGCGCATGAGAAGATTAGACGGATATGAAAGAGAGAAAACGAAAGGTTGGGTTGATAGCAATRGCTATGTTCGCAACAACAATGTTGGTTAGCTGYGGTTCAGAACCCAGCCCATTGGAGTCAATGAAAGCACCGATACTGGTTGTGAGAAATGACTCCATCACAGAGGTTAAGGATAGTGCAGGGAAACTCTATGTTTTAAATAACCTGGAGCGTTCAAACTACGCAGCAGCTTTATTGAAACCAGGTGATGTACTTGAAGTGATTGTRAAGTRATTTGAACTTCCTGGGAGCGATCCATGTGAAAATCCATTATYTGGGTGGAGCAGGTTGAAAACACACCTACKCACCYCAATCCTCGGTGCYCAGACBGYGHYWTTGMWGGGCWMSRSYCAMKWRSKMKTSKTRMASAKKYYKSGMMTYSSMWKGYKCCVBRGCNMKMBKDRARWSTCGNCCKTARMYMMYGRMANGRTNNSCYGCWWNRAKSYAKTGYCMTNTKCWRTMAMSSMKKGYSRGCNGNKTCMAWCNSCGKMTATNNNNCGAGGYACCTNACKWKATNRYSTSAWKSYMMWGYAACCCCTGATAYTTTAAATTCCCGCCCGCCAAGGGAAGTTCGGAATTTCTATCTTAGTAAGGTGAAAACAAAACACATAGTGAGCAATGCCCTGCCCGGTATTACCAAATTGAAGATACTCACCAAAGCATTGGCAGCAGTCTTTATCCTTCTTCTGGGTCAGCTATCAATTGTCAACTGCATTGCCCAGCAAAACGTCACTGACAGCCTTACCAATATAATTTCCACAGCAAAGGAGGACACAAACAATGTCAAGGCCTTCTATGGATTGATGACACAATACTATCTTCAGAATCCAGACACCGCAATTATACTTGGACAGAAGGGGTTGAAACTCGCACATGCGTTGGATTTCAAAAGTGGAATATCAGATGGATACGGATGGCTCGGTTACATCAACATGGAAATGGGAAAGGACTCGCTCGCGCTTTCCTATTTTTTCAAGGACCGCGAAATAGAAATAGCACTCGGAAACAAAGAAAGACTGGCCACTGTATTGAACAATATAGGTTATGTATACAAGCAAAAGGGCGAAGTTGAACGCGCCATGGAGTATTACCACCAGAGCTTGAAAATTGAAGAAGAAATAGGGAATGAGAAAGGCGTCTCCTATGCACTGAACAACCTTTCCGTGCTGTATAAAACCCAGGGCGATTACGAACTTGCTTTTAAATACGCCTCGCAGAGTTTAGCTATCAGGCAAAAAGTGGGGGATAAAAACGGCATTGCTGCCGCCTTAAACAATATGGGCGCCCTACAAAATCGTTTCGGCAACAAGGACTCAGCGATGCATTGCTACCGCGCAGCTTTGGTGATTGACAAAGAACTCAACAACAGCTATGGAATCGGACACGACCTGTCCAGCATCGGATTGCTGTTCAAAGGAGCACATCTTCCCGACAGCGCCTTGGTATATTTTAAGAATAGCTTGAGTTATATGGAAAAGGCTTCTTCCAAGAAAGGTATATGTTCCGTGAGAAATTTCCTCGCGGGTGTTTATATAGATAAACATGATCTTACAGCAGCCAAACGTCATGCAGACAAAGCGCTTCTTTTAGCAGAACAGCTGGGCTATCCCCATGAAATTGCAAATGCAGCCTTGGTCCTTAATTCTATATACAAAGGGAGGCAACAATGGGAAAATGCATTGAAATATCGGGAATTGGAAGTACAAATGCGTGACAGCATAAAAAATGAAGAAACSCAAAAAGCGGCTATMCGCCAACAGACYAAGTATGAGTTTGAGAAAGCACAGCTTGTTAAAGAGCAGGGGGAGRTTGAGGYGGCACGAGTCGAAGCGGAAGCTCGGTCCAGAAGGGATAAYCTACAGTAYTCKRTWGTGTTAATCTGCTTATTGGTAATTGGKKKAWTKGTGGCSATGCTGGGTARRTTATCGCTNYCCWKTMAGNGTAGCSGAAGGWCTTATCTTTTTCTCATTCCTGATATTATTTGAGTTTATTTTRGTGCTGGCAGATCCATATGTGGACARCTGGACGGGTGGTGCTCCAGGACTGAAGTTGTTGATTAATGCCACCATTGCAGCCTTTATCTTCCCGCTACATGCTTTCTTTGAGAGTAAGATGAAAGGGAGATTGGTTAAAGCCAATTGAATCTCCTCTAAAGTCATTTGGAACTATTGTCATCCTGAGTGTAACGAAGGATCTCCATAAACATGCAGATGCGTCTGNTTTCCAGCACATRCTAAATACAGTTCAATACGCTTACGGAGATCCTTCGTCACTGCKTGATKYCAGGATGACAATAATTCTTGGATACATTGGTGATAATCATGCACGATCCAGGTCCCTGAGCGAAGCGCCGTGCTGAGCGACGCCGAAGCATCGAAGGATACTTTCAGATTGCACTTAATTGTCTTTGCTATTTGAGGCGGCCCGTAAATTCTTTGAATGGGAATCATTGCTGTTGAATTGGGGTTTAGGATGGTCATGTTGTTCTCCGCAGCGGCCTACATCCTCGCTTTTTTATCCAGCTATTTATTCTTTCCAAAATCCAGATAAACGATTGAAATTATAAATTGTGCTATTTGCCAATCTTGAGATTCACATCAATCTTCCCCAATAAAGTTCAAGATCTCACTGCCAGGGGTCACCGGATGATCAAAAGAATGTGAAGCTGCATCAATAAACATTCCTTACATGAGGCTATTTCTAATGGGATAAAATTCTTGGCAATTACCCTTGAGTTTCTCCTTTAATACTTCGCATCTGCGTTCGGCTTTTCCTTCATTCATACCACCTGCTCCATTTCCTCTATTTTAAACTTGTTGAACCATAACACCCGATGACCTAATTTTTCAAGTTTGAGGGCCATAGTGGTAGATATAAGGCAATTAGCAATACATTTGCGCTGGTATTTGCAACTGTAATCACGCCGTTGTTCGTGCCTGGAATGTATAAGCTATTGTTTAATAGCATCGTGTAAATGACCAAGCAAAATAAAAATATGAAAAAAATATACTTAGGAGTTCTAATAAGTCTATTGTCAACAGCCATCCATTCTCAATCTGTTAATTTGGAATGGGCAAGATCTATGGGTGGAATATATAGTGATGTTGCTTATTCAATTACTACTGATGCATCGGGGAATCTGTATATAACAGGAGGGTATTATGGCACGGTAGATTTTGATCCAGGTGTAGCTACCTTCAATTTGACTTCAAATGGCTCTCAAGATATTTTTGTCCAAAAGTTAGATGCCAGCGGGAATTTCATATGGGCCAAATCCATGGGGGGATCATCTATTGATTATGCTCTATCTATCACTATTGATGCCTGGGGCAATGTGTACACTACTGGAGGTTTCCATAATACAGCAGATTTTGATCCGAGTCCGGCGATTTTCGATTTGATTTCTAATGGAGATTACGATGTTTTTATCCAAAAGTTAGATTCCAATGGAAATTTTATTTGGGCCAATTCCATGGGAGCAACATCATTGGATCTTGGTCAATCCGTTAGCACTGATGCCTCCGGCAATGTGTATGTAACTGGAAATTATTATACCACGGTAGATTTTGATCCAAGTGGAGCAACCTACAATTTGACTTCTAATGGCAGTGCTGATATTTTTATTCAAAAGTTAGATCCCAATGGAAATCTAATTTGGGYCAAWTNCTWTGGGRGNKRCAKACTATGATKKTKSTCGATCYAKCAMGACKGATRMYWCAGGTAATRTATATGTAACTGGMKMYTATSMAGRCASSGTAGATTTTGATCCGAGTGGRGCRASCTTCAATTTGACTKCYAATGGCAATGSYGATATTTTYANTCAAAAGTTAGRTSCCAATGGAAATYTWATTTGGGCCAAWTCTATKGGAGSWAYARRCTMTRAYRRTNGCNNNTCSATCTATCAAGACGGATGCTACAGGTAATATATATGTAACTGGATACTATGCAGGCACGGTAGATTTTGATCCGAGTGGAGCAACCTTCAATTTGACTGCTAATGGCAATGCTGATATTTTTATCCAAAAGTTAGATGCCAATGGAAATTTTATTTGGGCCAATTCTATTGGAGGAATAAGCTCTAACAATAGCGAATCCATCACTATTGATAATTCGGGTAATGTGTATGTAACTGGAGATTATGAAGGCACGGTAGATTTTGATCCGAGTGGAGCGACCTTCTTTTTAACCGCAAATGGCAGTGACGATGTTTTTATCGAAAAGTTAGATGCTAATGGCAATTTCATTTGGGCCAAATCCGTGGGGGATGCATCAAGTGATCGTGGTAATTCCATCATTACAGATGTCTTGGGCAATGTGTATGTATCTGGATTGTATGGAGACACGGTAGATTTTGATCCGGATTCGGCAATCTACAATTTGACTTCAAATGGCGGTAACGATGTTTTTGTCTTAAAGCTCTCCCAATGTGCAGCAAATACCGGTTCTGAGACCGTTACTACCTGCGACACTTACACCTGGGTTGCTGATGGCAATACCTACACATCCACAGGCACGTATACAGCTATATTAACCAATACCTTAGGATGTGACAGCACAATAACCCTGGATCTTACCATTAATACGATTGACACCTCAGTGATCGTTGATAGCCTGATGTTGACAAGTGCCACCAGCGGAGCCTCCTATCAATGGATAGATTGCAATGCCAGCAATACGGCTATTTCCGGAGCAACCAACGAATCCTATATTGCCACGGCCAATGGAAGTTACGCGGTGATTATTACGGCAAACGGCTGTACAGATACGTCCTCTTGTTATACTATTCTAACCACCGGGCTGACGGAAAATACCTTCGGGACTGCACTTACTGTTTCCCCCAACCCCACGGCAAATGAACTGACCGTGGATTTGGGAGCAACCAGGAGCAGGGTGACTATAAAGGTAAGAAATTTGATGGGGCAACTGATTTCAAGTTCCTACCATGAAACCGCAGCCAAAGTAATATTAGCAATTGAAGGTGAACCAGGAGTTTACTTTGTGAATGTACAAACCTATGATGGAAATATGGCAACCTTTAAAATCATGAAAAAATAAGGCTTGCCAGACACACCAACACAACACTTACTGTATCACGATCTTCTTCTTGTAAAGTTGATTGCTGCCTGAAGCCTCAACCATGTAAACTCCAGGCGCACATACACACTCCTTTTCCAGATGATTATAATAACCACAGGGACAAGGATTCATTGATGCAATCAGCATAAAACTGGCTGGATAATCCACCGTAGACTTAGCCCTTGAAATGGTGACCATGGGCTGCCGCATGACTTCCAGTACGGTTCTTTTGAATTCGGGAAGTTCATCGAGAAACAACACGCCGTTGTGTGCCAGGGATATTTCTCCTGGCTGTGGAAAACTCCCGCCGCCTACCAACGCTACATCCGAAATTGTATGGTGTGGCGACCGAAACGGCCTGGCGGCGATCAAGGACGCACCCTTGCCCATCCTACCCGCCACGGAATGGATCTTTGTTGTCTCCAATGCCTCATGTAAATTAAGAGGAGGCAGTATGGTCGGAAGCCGCTTGGCCAGCATGGTTTTGCCAGCTCCTGGTGGTCCTATTAATATTGCATTGTGTCCGCCCGCCGCAGCGATTTCAAGCGCTCTTTTGATGTTCTCCTGCCCCTTTACATCCGAAAAGTTGTGCTCTACATCATTGAGCTGCGCATGGAATTCTTTCCGCGTATCTACAACTGTCCTCTCCAGGTTATTTTCCCCATTTAAGAGCCCAATAACTTCCATAATATTATCCGCTCCGTAAACCTCTAGCTCATCAACAACGGCGGCTTCGATCGCATTGTGCCTGGGAAGAATGAATCGCTTGTACTTTTCCTTCCGGGCCTGAATGGCTATTGGCAACACTCCCCTGATCGGATTGAGACTCCCATCCAGTGAAAGTTCTCCCATGATAATATAATCCCCTAAATGCTGAGAATCGACCTCTCCCGCAGTTGCCAAAATGCCCATTGCAATGGGAAGATCATAAGCAGATCCCTCCTTTCGGATGTCGGCCGGAGCCATATTAATTGTAATTCCCTTCCCCGGAATCTTGTAGCCATTGTTTTTAAGTGCTGCATCAATGCGCTGTTGACTCTCCTTGACGGCAGAGTCCGGCAATCCAACCATAAAAAAGTTGATTCCCTGCCCAAGATTGACTTCAATGGTGATGGTTGTGGCATCGATGCCGGAGACGGCAGAACCGTAGGTTTTTACTAACATGGTGGGAAGTTTAAGACACCAAGACCCAAGAACCAGGACCCAGGAACCAAGATGAGAATGTTGTTTAATTTGTTGAGAATTGAGGCGAGTATTAACTTTAATTCAGTTGACTCCTTAATCAAAGTGTTGCACTTACCATTATCTCCATGGTTAAGTTGGTCTGCCACTTTCAAAAAGTAGTTTGACTCCCTCATTTCCTTTAGAGAAATGCCTATTTTCATTCTAGCATCTGGTTTCGTGTAGGCTCCCTGCGATTCCTCATAGTTTGCCCCGGCAGAAGTGCAAGATTTAGTTAGCTGCCTTTTGATATCTATGGTTTCAACCGAATATTTAACTGTTCTGAGATAGAGGATTACGTTAACTGCAAACTGGAGTAGTCTTTCACTCAACTCATTTGTACTATTCTTTTTCATGATCAAATTATTATTAAAGCGCCCCCCTTGGATCTTGAGACCTGGGTCTTGCAACCTGGGTCCTAAATCAAAGGAATGAACACAGTCTAGCAGAGCATATCAATTGCCCTGATAAAGTTTACATTAGAAATTTTGGGAGAAACAGGGCTTTACTTACTGCCCTTCAGTCTGGTTGCGGCCATTACCAAGAATCCGACTCCAAGTCCGATCATGGTTCCAATTTTAACATCTCCCAGGTACATCCCGATACCTATTCCCAGGAAAAGACAGCCGACGAAAAGTAATCCGCCAACTTTATTCATGTTTTTATCACCGCTAGAATCCACGGTACTAAAGTACGAGTTTTAATGATTCGCCAATATGAAAAGTAGCATTTGGCAAAATGCAATTGGCAATTTGTCCTTTTTTGCTCATTGCCAACTTACCGGTAAACAGAGAAAAGCTACAGCGCCAGATCGCAAGAGACGATTGTGTTTTACTAGCTCCTAAAACATTTTGAGTTCGACAAAGTGAATCAGCGAATGAATCACTTTAATGTGGATTTCCTGCACCCGGTCGGCGTAAACGGAGTGAGGAGCGCGAATTTCAACATCGCACTTTTCAGCCATTTTACCACCGTCTTTACCAGTAAGACCAATGACTTTCATCCCCTTT
>NVRW01000063.1 GCA_002400975.1 Flavobacteriales bacterium
TCAAGAAGGGCTGTTACACCGGCCAGGAGATCGTTGCTCGAATGTTCTATCGCGGAACCGCGAAGCGCCGCCTACAATTGGCCAGCAGTAGCCATTCGATAAGTGATTCTAGCAAGGTTGTAGCGAGAGACAGTGAAGGCTTAGGGGAAGATATCTTGGCTTTCAGCAACACTGTAGCCACTGAATCTCTGTTATTGGCCGTTTTACCCGTACAAGCCGCCGATTCAGGAGAGCGCATGACGCTCTCTAATAACGCTGAATCGGACGTCTGTATTCGAGAACTGCCGTATATGGCAGATTAAGGAATAAACACCTAACTAGAGGACATTCTCGCTCTGGCTACTGAAGGACTCCCACAAACTGTCCATTCCAACGAAATTCATATTCTGATCTTGTTTACTCACCCCAACCCGATAGTTTAAGTATGTCGTTGCCGAAGTGATCAGAACTGAAAGGCCATTTGAATCATTAATCAGCTGAAAATCTGGTATTTCAGGGCCCAGGGAGGCCATGGTCGCAGTTGCTGCATTCTGGATACAATTGCGTTTTAAGTAATTGAAGTCCACATAAAAACTATCAAGCTCTCCATCCAAATCGGTATCCACACCCAATACATCACTGCTCGTATGTTGTCTGTCATCATACCCGGGTGCAGAAACACCGGCATCTCCATGCTCATTGGCAGCACAATACCGAATAGCAGTATAATAGCGTGGCGCGTCAGAAAAGGGTATGTGATCTCCGCCCCTTCCGGTACGGTCAGTTTGGTCGATAATATTTATGTTCATCGGCACATCAGAAATCGATACCAACTTCTCATCGTTAACCAACTTGGCAAAGCGGGCATAACCCCGACTCTGCATTTGCAAAATGCTCTTCTCTGAGAATATTCGAATATTCGTACTATCTATATGTCCTTCAAATGGACAACTCGGGCCAGAAGAGGTTTTACCGCAGAGWATCCCYCCTATTACATCGTTATTCTGAACCGCCTTCACCGGAATATTRTTGTCGTATACATATTGAGCAAAAGCATTGGCCCCRTACAATCCCTGCTCCTCACCGATRGTGAGCATGAAAACCATGGTATTCGGGAAGGTGTATCTRCTCATTACCCTSGCGAGTTCCAGAACAAGCGCAGTMCCGCTGCCGTTGTCCTCCATRCCCGGTGCRTCRCAAAGAATATCRCATCCGRMTTCGCACCTGCTATCTATATGGCCCTCCATRATAATGATTGATCCGTCACTTGTATCTGCCCCAGGTAAGATCGCCAGCATATTKCGGTGCTGAGGTGCCCCGCAGATATTCTGATCAAACTGCAGGTAGGTAACGATCAGCCKATCCTCAGAGTTCGCATCAAATTGACCAAATTTCTGGAACGCCCATCTCCTTGCYGCMCCKATTCCTCTTGTTGAGGAGACCGTATCCGATCCGGTATTGCGGTTTTGAAATGCGTTTAGCTGCAACAAGTAGCTTTTTAGRGAATCTGCAGAAATACCAGATTGAACGTCGCARACTATGCTACTCTGRTCATCCAGAATGGTTGTAGCAGCGTAGTCAGCAGGATTGTAATTACCCTGCAACACCTGCTCAGCTATGGGATTGGTGAGAAAAATATTGGTTTGKCCRCTTGAAGAAYTGAAGAAACCAAGYAGCGYGAATATAAAAATACCGTGTTTGARRATCATGGTSCGAATTATTRAATAAWTATTCGTTGATTCATAGTATTTCGCTTCGAATTTRTCCCTGGGATTCTGGAATAGACTGCGAATATCAGGCATATGGTGAATATGACGATTCAACAACCCTAAATATACTGAATTCTTMGCAATCYATTCAAGACTCGAGGTCYACAATCATTTCCYGAATAGCCCCRTAAATCAGGTCCARCTCATCATCAGTAATGCAATAAGGYGGCAAAATATAGAGCACATTTCCCAGAGGYCGCAACAGTATTTTTCTCTCWATAAAAAAATTGTAGAGCCGATCCCTTATTGTGTTGAAATAGGAGGTTTGATCATCTGTTTGGAACTCCAATACCACTATGGTACCWAGACGCCTGACTTCCTTCACAGATWCATGTTCAACGATGCGCTCCGCAAATGCCTTGTGCCYATYCTCAATCCTCTTGATATTGGCCCATGTTTCCGGCCGATCAAACAAATCAAGACTTGCACAGGCTGCAGCACAAGCRATGGGATTACCCGTGTAGGAATGGCCATGGAACAAGGTCTTTTGTTTATCATCTGATAAAAAGGCCCCATAAATCTCCTCCGAACAAGATGTTGCACCCATAGCCATKGTTCCACCTGTGAGTCCTTTGGACATACAAACTATGTCAGGTTGAAGGCTTAAATGATCTGAGGCAAAGAACTTCCCGGTTCTTCCAAATCCTGTCATAACTTCATCGGCAATGCACAGAACKTTGTTCKCTTTANRSABCTDYMAAAGCNNKYRYHCMKYYSRYSKCTGYTNCKRMAWCACCNWKTSCSRCTGCYMYSWRARYMRGTKSYTCWYMSAYWRWTGCAGCTATTTCTCCRKGGGAATCCTCAAGTATCAATTTGAGTTCCCTGCTGGAGACTTCTTCATTTCCCGGAGTTGGAGGTTCGATAAACTCTACATCGAAAAGCATCGACTCAAAAGGCTTTACAAATGCTCCKCGTCCTGATACAGCCATAGCWCCAAARGTRTCGCCRTGATAAGCATTCTTAAACGCGATGATCCTTTTCTTTTCAATACCGGTATTGTCCCAATATTGAATGGCCATTTTCAAAGCAACTTCAACTGCAGTTGAGCCATTGTCAGAATAAAATATATGGGCTTGATTATCTGGCAGCACCTTTAACAGGCGTTCTGCAAGCTCCACCGCCTTTGGATGGGTAAATCCTGCAAATATAACATGCTCGAGTACGCCTACCTGAGCAGAAACTGCWTTGGCTATATGCGGATGTGCATGGCCGTGGGAATTCACCCACCAGGAGGATATAGCATCCAGGTATCGCTCACCATTTTCATCRAYGAGCCATGAACCATCCCCTTTRGTRATCACAATTGGCAAATCCATGGATTTCATCTGCGTATAGGGATGCCATATAAACTTGATGTCTTTCTCAGCTATGCTCATATACYACGAAATTGTTCTGCATACCGGCTTATCACCYCYCGGTTTATCTCAGRYTCCARAKCGATCCTGCCCAGGCAATTRAGGCCMGTRTGAGCCAGTATTACCTTCTCCGTTGAAGGYACAGAGTCACCATTAAAGATTATTCCCGTAATCTGATATCCCCGGGAATTGAGTATTTCCACTGACAATAAGGTGTGATTGATACTTCCCAGATAGTTYCGGGAAACCAACACCGTTTCAGCCCCTAAACTRCCAATCAAATCTATAACCAGCTCTTCATTGTTTAAAGGCACCATTAACCCACCKGCAGCTTCTATGACAATCGTATTGTCCGTATCAGGTATCTYGATTTGTGCCRCATGAATCTCCACGCCCTCTTCCTCCGCTGCCGCATGAGGTGATTTAAATCCYTTCAACCGAACAGATTCYTGRTGAACCACCGACTTATSGTTGGATAYCCAGGATTGGACCWKCATAGAATCCGTTTCGTTAAGGGACCCACATTGAATCGGCTTGAAATAATCAGCTTCGAGGGCTTCACAAAGCACMGCACTTACCACAGTTTTCCCTATMTCRGTGCCAATTCCRGCAACAAAAATTTTCCTCACAGCGTCGATTTTATGCAATTTACCAGGCGCAATACCTGCTCTTCCGTATTGAATTCATGCAAGCATATTCTCAATCTCTCCGTCCCTTTTTTGACCGTCGGACTCAAAATTGGGCGCACRTCKATSCCCTCATTTTYAAGTGCCWTTGARAGCGATTTAGCAAGCTCGTTATCGCCRCAAATCAGGCYYTGAATAGGTGAAAAACTCTCTATCAATCGCAAGYTTTYTATYACTTCAACCTCCTTTTTAAATAAACYYCCTAACYTRCTGAGTTTTAATACCTTAAAATTYAACTTTGACATTTTGTCATAGGCGTTTTYTACACCCTCTAAYGCCGATTTTGGCAGTGCSGTTGTGTAAATAAATGAGCGCGCAAAATTGATCAAATAGTTTCTCAAATTTTYATCTCCCAAAACRATYGCTCCRTGTCTTCCCAGCGCTTTTCCAAATGTGTGCATGCGTGCAAAAACACGGTCTTGYAAACCCAACTCTACCACCCTACCCTGCCCATGCTCTCCAAACAATCCCGTTGCATGTGCTTCGTCAACAATTAGTTTRGCATCATACTTTTCGGCAAGCAATGCRATTTCCACTAAGTCGGCAAAATCTCCATCCATTGAATAGACGGATTCAACTGCGACATAGATATTACCACTTGCTTTTGAAAGCAGTTTCTCCAGTGCCCGCAGGTCATTGTGCGTGAAAGAATGAGCCGAAGCGTACCCCAATCGAAGCCCATCTCTTATTGAAGCATGACACAATTCGTCGTACAAAACCGTGTCTCGCCTCTGGGGAACTGCCGAAAAAAGCCCCAAATTTGCATCATATCCAGAGTTAAATATCAAACCAGACTCAGAATCGTGATATTCAGCTATAAATCTTTCAAGTTCCTCAATATAGYCGGAATTTCCACTTATCAAGCGTGATCCRGYAGATCCAAGACTTGCAGAAACACACVCCYCACCTGATTGCACATCWCGTGCAAACCCCAAATAATCATTGGAACAGAAGTCGATCAGCCCCTCACCTGTTCTCAGAGAACGCAAAAGCCCCTCCTGCTTCCTGGAATCTAGCCTGGATTTATGTGTTCGTTCTGATGTGAGCATCAAAATCTAATAAAATAACATGTGCTAGCAGCTATGCTTCAATGAGGTTTTCCTCAACACCGGCTTTTTTGCTTTTATCCCAAGATCCTCAAAGAGCTGCATGTCCTCATTGAACTCAGGATTAGGAGTCGTCAACAGCTTATCACCGGCAAAAATTGAATTGGCTCCTGACATAAAGCACATGGCTTGTGCTTCCTTGCTCATCTGGCCTCTCCCCGCCGATAACCTAACCGCTGCTTCCGGAATCACAATCCTTGCYGTAGCTACCATACGTATCATTTCCCAACTYGAAACRGTCGGYTGGTCAGCTAAAGGGGTCCCCTCAATGGGAACCAAMGCATTTACCGGCACCGATTCAGGATGCGGATTCATRGAGGATAAAGTGATCAGCATCCCAACTCTATCATCTACTGATTCTCCCATTCCAATAATCCCCCCCGAACAAACAGTCATTTTRGTCTTRCGGATATTTTTAATYGTGTCCAGGCGATCTTCGTAAGTCCTGGTGCTAATAATATCTCCATARTGTTCTTCAGAGGTATCTATATTGTGGTTATAGGCATACACACCAGCTTCATCCAGCCGCCTGGCCTGCTCCTCGGTAAGCATTCCCAASGTGCAACACACYTCCATTCCGAGGGTATTCACCTCTCTAACCATTTCAAGCACCTTATCGAAATCACTGTTGTCGCGAACTTCTCTCCAGGCTGCACCCATGCAAAACCTGGAGGCACCACCTTTCTTTGCATTCCTTGCGGATTCTACTACCTCCTTCAGTGGAAGTAGTTTATGGACMTCAACTTCCGTGTGGTATCTGGCTGCTTGAGGGCAGTACGCACAGTCCTCTACACATCCCCCGGTTTTAATGGATAAAAGCGAGCTCACCTGCACCTCCAGTGGATCATGATGCTGCCGGTGGATCAAGCTTGCGCGATGCACCAATTCTAAAAGTGGCAGGTTGTAAACCTCCAATATCTCTTCCTTTGTCCAGTCGTATCTGATATCCGCCATAAAAAATCAATATTATCAAGCGCAAAGATAGAATTAATTCAACTTTGGAATTTTGTAATTTCACGTCCTCATTTCAAATCCCGACAAATGCGAATTGATATCATTACGGTTCTTCCAAAGATGCTGGATGGACCCTTGAATCAGTCTATCATGCAGCGTGCTCAAGATGCCAATATCGTTGAGATACARATTCACAATCTTCGGGATTAYGCCACAGGCAAACRCAAGAGTGTTGACGATTATCAATATGGWGGAGGTGCGGGTATGGTATTGATGATAGAACCCATCACCAAATGTATTGAGTACCTGCAAGAGAAAACTTTATATGATGAGATCATCTACCTCACACCTGATGGAGACTTATTGAACCAGGGTATGGCCAACAACCTGTCAACATTGAACAACCTGATACTACTTTGCGGACATTACAAAGGAATTGACGAGCGGGTGCGCCAGACACTTATTACAAAGGAGATTTCTATTGGCGACTATGTGTTGTCGGGTGGCGAATTAGCAGCTGCCGTACTCACGGACAGTATAGTCCGCTTAATCCCGGGCGCTATATCCGACGAAACTTCGGCACTTACAGATTCATTTCAGGACGGATTGATTGCTCCGCCAGTATATACGAGGCCGGCCGACTTTCAAGGCAATGCTGTACCCAACGTGCTTTTGTCAGGGCACGAAGAAAAAATCAACAAGTGGCGGCAGGATCAAGCGGAGAAGAGAACAATTGAAAGACGTCCAAAGCTGGRYSWKGRTRAWRATRAWRCTYSAKSCYCYAKYYSMKAYWWSMRWYWAYCATTTATTGGTTTTTTCGTCTTTATACTTTTCATTTATATAATTGTCTTATTTTTGCGATCCCTAGACTTTTATGGTCAATTAACTAATACCTGCTCCGACTCATTACTTCAATAGTCAATCCATCATACCAGCATTCAATTTTCGATAATACTGTCCATTTATAGCACATTTTAATATGAAAAAACGATTACTTTGCGCTGTTGCGCTTTGTTGCCTTATCGCTACTTCTTCCCAAGCACAAACAACATATATTAACGAGGATTTCTCTACTGGATTTGGTACTACACCACCCTTGGGTTGGACGGCATTCATTATGCCTTTCACCAGCAATCCGCTTGTGGATTCGTTTCATTTTGACAATCCAGGCACGCGGGTACTAAACGCACCAATTACGGATCCGGCATGTATTTTCGATTCTGATAATTTATCAAATGACGGTACGGCTGAAGAGGTAATTATGATCTCGCCTACATTTAATGCCGCAGTTGCAACTGTGGTGATGCTTGAGTTTGATCACTATTTTCAGGGTCTTGTTGGAAGCCAGGTTTACGTAATTGTTACGGATGGAGTGATTTCGGATACTGTATACACTACTACAGCGACCACTCCCAATCCAGAATCCCTGGTGATTGACATTTCTGCAACAGCCGCGGGAAAGCCCAGTGTAAATGTGATTTTTGCATGGACAGGTGATTGGTCATGGTATTGGATATTTGACAATGTACTCGTGTATTCACCGGCAGCAAATGACGTAGGGGTGATCGCGATTGATGCACCTACATCAGGCTGTGGACTTTCTGCAACTGAAAATGTCACGGTAAGAATTAAAAACTTTGGAGGCGTTGCACAGGGAGGATTCCCGGTTTCCTATACAATCAATGGAGGTGCGCCAGTCACGGAAACTCCTGTGACAATAATTCCGCCTGGGGATACAGCAACGTACACCTTTACCGCTACAGCTGACCTATCAGCCACCGGAGCTTACAGTTTTGATGCCTATACTTCACTGGTTACAGATGCAGACAATGCCAATGACAGTACTTTAGGAGTCAGCGTAACACATGAGGCGATTATCAGTACATTTCCTTATTTAGAAGACTTCGAAGCGGAGCCACTTTGTGGAACAACCTGTGGCGATCCATGTAACCTGGTAGGCTCATGGAATAATGCGGGTGGAGACGATATGGATTGGACCACTGATGAAGGGGGAACAGGTTCTGGAGGAACAGGCCCTTCGGCAGACAATACTACAGGACTTGCCACAGGTAATTATATGTACACAGAATCGTCAGGAGCCTGCAGCCCAGGATCAGAAGCAAGACTGGTTAGTCCATGTATTGAYGTCACCTCTTTGACCAGCCCTACTTTATCGTTCTTCTATCACATGGCGGGTGCCRATATAGGAGATCTGTTTGTRGAGGTTGACTCAGGAGCTGGATATCTGATAGTGGATGCTATTTCCGGACCTCAACARRCRRYTGAAACCGATCCCTGGATCCARAGGRTTGTWGCTTTGACCGGTTATACMGGRATAATCAATATCCGATTYAGAGGAGT
Organism: Flavobacteriales bacterium; assembly: GCA_002400975.1. Lineage (GTDB taxonomy): Bacteria > Bacteroidota > Bacteroidia > NORP154 > NORP154. Next base: position 8,211 of record NVRW01000063.1, read on the forward strand.
TACCGGTRCTGGATTTACATCAGATATKGCRRTAGATGATATCAGCGTCTWCCAACCACCRCCAAWTGATGTWGGTGTRAYCARTATCAYGGCRCCAATCTCTGGCTGTGGATTGACARCAACTGAGACCATTACAGTACAAGTAGTTAATTTCGGTACRTYGGCAGTGGATACAATTCCTGTYGCGTATACSATTGATGGTGGAGCACCGATCATCGACACAATTTTTGCCACCCTTCTTTCGGGAGATACAACTACTTTGTCRTTCACCACYCCNGGAGACTTATCGGCRACGGCTACATTTATTCTTGACTCATGGACACAGTTCCCTGGAGATGGAAACAATGCAAATGACAGTACATTGGGTGTTGCGGTGACCAACGYKGGTCCYTCCATTKCAACATTCCCATACACGGAAGATTTCGAATCYGGAACTTTAGGACAGTTCACTACTTCTAACSTSATAACSGCCTTGAMYTGGAAYAATTCTACAATTAGAGGAACTGATCCYGGRCATTCCAATATAMGATCTGCATATTTTGGAAATCCAGCGGACACCTCTTTCARTACRGGGGYCGTTGAAGGTGCTGACCTGACGCTATCATGTRTTGATTTCTCATTGCTCACMGACGTGAGAATGAGCTTCAATTACTTCCTTGAAACRGAAGYTKTGGTTGGATTCGACATGGCACAGGTAATGGTATCTACGGATGGAGTTGCCTTCACTGCGATTGCAGATAACCAGGGAATTGCCAACCTTGTTGACCCATCAGGAACGTGGCAAAACCTGGATTTGGATCTAACAGCATATGCGGGAAATCCTACTGTTTACGTCAGGTTTAGTTTCAATAGTATAGACGATATCAATAATACATTTGAAGGATTCTACATAGATGATATCAATATCTATGTTCCACCAAGTGCAGACCTTGGAGTTATTGCCGTTGATGCACCCAATAGTGGTTGTGTCTTAACTGCCACGGAGACCGTTACGGTACAWGYWKWWMAMKATGGCACGGCAGCTCAAGACACTTTTCAGGTGGTGTATTCACTTGATGGYGGACCTGCRGTMACRGATACSATATTTGCCACCATCCTTCCAGGTGATACRGCRGTGTTCTCATTTGCAGTTCCGGCTGATSTCTCAACTSCTGGGTTGCACRCATTTGATGTTTGGACCAATTTGGTWGGAGATGGTAACAAYGCGAATGAYAGTACSGTTAATTACCAGGTCACTCACGGAGTGCCCGTCACGGTATATCCACACTTTGAAGACTTCGARCCTGARGCCTTRTGTGTGACARCCTGTGGTGCTGCCTGTCCKCTTGCAGGMAATTGGTCAAATGATCCTACRGATGCCATAGACTGGACRGCGAATGAAGGAACAACTGGTTCAGSGGGWACAGGTCCAACAGTTGACCAAACAACCGGMCTTGCAACRGGGAATTACCTGTACACTGAAGCATCTGGTGGCTGCAACCCSGGAGYRACAGCCTCTTTGCTGAGYTCTTGTTTGGATATCTCRGCACTATCSGYACCAACRGTTTCCTATTGGTACCATATGTTTGGGGCCRACATGGGAACAYTGTATGTTGAAGTSAATAATGGTGTGTCATGGGTAAGYGTTGATTCAATTGTTGGTSAGGTTCAAACCGCCGAYACAGACCCMTGGATTGGTGACTCAGTTGACCTTTCCGCYTTTTCWGGAATAATTCAAATTCGTTTCCGAGSGGTTACTGGCGYTGRTTTTACAAGTGATCTTGCRATAGATGATATTACCGTRTTTGAYAATGTTCYACCMGGTGATGATGTTGGAGTRGTGAGTATTACGAGTTTGGCATCRCATTGTGAAGATGGAACTACGGAAACGATTACCATTCAGGTTGTCAATTTGGGAACCGTAACKGYWGATACCATTCCYGTTGGATACAGCGTAAACGGYGGCMYKGCAGAACTYGATACRATCTTCGTTACTTTATTGGTTGGAGATACTGCAACCTTCTCTTTTGCTGTTGGCACAGTGATGTCGCCTGCAGGCGCCTACARTRTAGATGCCTGGACGAGTTACGTTGGCGATGTGAAYMSTGTGAATGATTCCTCTAATGTAGGCATCAGTATTTTTGCAAACCCTGCRGTTGCTTTAGGTGCGGATACCTCTATATGTGTTGGTACKTCAGTAACCCTTAATACAAGTAATTTYGGGTTTGCAAGTTACCTGTGGAGTACGGGTGCCACGGATTCYACTATTACTACTTTCCTCCCYGCTGCTTATGTGCTTACCGTCACTGATGGCAATGGCTGCACAGGTACMGACTCCATTGTAGTTTCGCTAAAYCCTGAYCTGGTCTTGACMATGAGTAAAACTGACGCTTCWTGCGGTGGTTCAGACGGAACAGCAACAGTTGCGGTGACTGGTGGAACAGGACCCTACAATTAYCTTTGGAATGATCCRGGWGCYCAAACSAAYKMYACKGCAACGGCTTTGGCGGCTGCTTCCTACTCCGTTATTGTTACGGATGCCATAGGTTGTACGGATAGTGCGACAGTTTCAGTGAACAATGTCGGCGGTCCTACGRTTGTAGCTTCCCAGRTTTCAGGTGTTTCATGTTTTGGAGGATCAGATGGTRGTGTTACAGTAAGTGTTACCGGTGGYACCTCKCCTTTCACCTACCTATGGGATGAYCCAGGTGCACAAACAAACGATACKGCGACKGGCCTGACAGCTACGATGGTGACCGTTACGGTTACAGACAATGCAGGTTGTATTGCAACSGATAATGTAACCCCAACCGAACCTGCTSTGCTGGCCTTGACTRCTTCAAGTGTAAATAGTAACTGTGGACAGTCTGATGGTTCTGCATCSGTTGYTGTCACCGGAGGAACCRGAGTRTAYACCTATYTATGGGATGACCCATCWKCKCAAACTACWGCRACTGCTGGWAATATACCTGCTGCTACSTATAAAGTAATTGTCAGTGATGCYAATGCATGTACTGACAGCGCYAACGTAATCGTAACGGATATTGCWGGCGGCATTGCGTCGATTGCCAGTTCAACAAATGCCTCATGTAACGGGGTATGCGATGGTAACGCAACTGCGGCAATTGCCGGAGGTACGGCACCATTTGTCTATTCATGGGATGATCCGGGAGTACAATCCAATGCTCTTGCAGTAACGCTTTGTGCTGGTACTTTCAATGTCACGATTACAGATATCAATGGATGTAGCGACTCAAGTTCTGTAACTATTACCGAACCTGTGGCGATTACGTTGACTACAGCCTCAGTTGATGCGACCTGTGGAAATCCAGATGGATCCGCATCTGTTGCAGCATCTGGCGGAACCAGCCCGTTTACGTATTTATGGAATGATCCGGGAGCTCAAACCAACGATACTGCAACGGGCCTTGTAGCAGGAGCCTATCTTGTTATTGTAACAGATGCCATTGGCTGCCTTGATTCAAACGTGGCCACGGTAAACAATACCGGTGGACCTAGCGCAACCATAACTTCGAGCACCAATGTACTTTGTAATGGAGCAGCAACGGGATCGGCAACAGTAAGTGCAACTGGTGGAACTTTACCTTACACTTACCTATGGAGTGACCCAAGTGCTCAAACCGATAGCACGGCAACTGGACTGGCTGCGGGATTGTACACCGTAACTGTTACTGATGGTAATATTTGCATCTCAACGGATTTTGTGACGCTTACAGAGCCTTTAACAATATCCAGTTCAACTTCAAGTACTGATGAATCCTGTGTGGGCTCTTGCAATGGATCAGCTTCGGTAATTGCTGGTGGAGGAACCGGTGCGTTCGTTTATCTATGGGATGATCCGGGAGCGCAGACCAATGCCWCTGCGACGGGTCTTTGTGCCACAACTCACACAGTGATTATCACAGATGGAAATGGGTGTACTCAGGTTAATTCTGCTACTGTTAACTCAGGTGCTGGATTCACAAGTTCTACTTCATCGATTGACGCAACTTGCGGAAATGCTGACGGAAGTGCTACGGTATCAATCACCGGAGGTACTGCTCCCTTCACCTACTTATGGGATGAYCCATCTGCYCAGACCAATGCAAGYGCAGTCGGCCTGGCTGTAGGWACGTATATTGTGGTGGTGACAGATGCCAACGGRTGTTCAGATTCACAATCMGCRACGGTCAATAATATCGGTGGGCCAACCGCAACGATTGTTTCGAGCACCAACGTTCTGTGTAATGCTGGTACGGATGGAGCAGCAACTGCTGCTGGAACAGGGGGAACAGGACCCTATACTTACTTGTGGGATGACCCTGCACTTCAAACCACAGCTACAGCAACCGGGCTGAGTGCCGGTTCATACAGCATTGACATCACAGATTCACTGGGTTGCACTGGAACTGCATTGGTTACCATCTCTGAACCAACTGCGCTTGTTTCTACCAGTACGAAAACGGATGCGAGCTGCAACGGAGTGTGCGACGGTTCGGCAACAATTTCCACATCTGGAGGAACAGCTCCTTATGGATATTTATGGGATGACCCATTGGCACAGACCAATGCGACGGCCGTGGGATTGTGCGCTGGTACGGTGACGGTGATAGTGACTGATAATAATGGCTGTATAGATGGAGGCACTGAAACGTTGACAGAACCTGTGGCCATAAACCTTACAACATCTGTTGTGGATGCAAATTGTGGAGGTTCAGATGGATCAATAACGGTCACCGCCTCACTGGGAACCCCGCCGTATAATTATAGCTGGAATGATCCGGGATCGCAAACTACGGCGACAGCAAGCTCCTTACCCGCGGGTACCTGGACATGTACGGTCACAGATGCCAATGGATGTACAAATACGGTATCGGCTACAGTTGCAGATCTAAGTGGAGCTATAGTCACCACTTCTGGAACGAATGCGACTTGTTTGGGTTGTTTGGATGGAACAGCCACAGCCACAGCTACTGGTGGTATCACCCCATACACGTATCTTTGGGATGATCCGGGARCGCAAACAAACGCAACCGCAACAGGATTGGGTGCAGGAACATACAATGTAATTGTAACTGATGCCTCCGGATGTTTGGATTTTGGCAGTGTAATCAYTACTGAGCCAACTTCAACTGAATTTACATTAACGGTGAACACAACCAACGTGGTKTGCAACGATGCCTGTGATGGTACTGCAACTGCGATTGTACAAAACGGAACCGCACCTTTTACTTATTCGTGGAATGACCCTTTGCTGCAGACCACTCAAGTAGCTACCGGACTTTGCAATGGAACCTACAATATCACTGTCACGGATGACACAGGGGCAGTGCGTATGGCAACAATCACGATCTTTCAGCCTTCTGCTATTGAAATCACGCCAATTGTAACTGGTGCAACGTGTGGAAGCTCGGATGGGTCAATTACMCTGAATGTATCYGGTGGAACTCCCGGCTACCTCTATTTRTGGTCAACYGGRRGTACTACGGCMGTTGAAAATGGATTGGCAACAGGCACATATAGTGTTACTGTTACKGACGCGAATGCTTGTACASGTGTARGAAGTATTASKGTAGGCAATGCCAATGGTCCAATAGTGACTGTGAGCAACACMAACATCTCCTGCTCTGGTGCAAGTGACGGCACGGCAACAGCAACGGTTACAGGGGGAACGCTTCCGTATAATTATTTATGGGACGACCTGGGTGCGCAAACATCGGCAACAGCAATTGGCTTACCTGCAGGTTCTTATACTGTAATGGTTACGGATGCCAGTGGATGTGTCAATACATCAAGCTCGGTTACGGTAACTGAACCTTTGGCTTTATCCGCAACRGCTTCAATGTTTGATGCCACAGGAGCCCTATGCAATGGACAAGCCAGCGTTCTTACCTCGGGAGGTACGCCACCTTATACCTACTCCTGGAGTGATCCGACTAACCAGACAACAATGATTGCTGTTTCACTATGCCCGGGTTTAGTAACGGCTACCGTGGAAGATGCGAATGGCTGTACGGTTTCAGACGGCGTGACCGTAGGCTCTATAACTGGTATCTGGGAGCACACAGCTGAAACCGGATTTGTTCTTTACCCTAACCCAACTACAGRTATGGTTTGGATTGAACAAAAAGGGWCAGCATCAKACCCMTTAGGTATCGGCTGGGATTTGATTGTATATGACTTTACWGGAAAGGTAGTTCTGACGAAAAACCGGATAACAGACTCATCAATCATCATCAAYCTSGATGAGCTRCCCAGTGGAATTTATTTRRCAAAGATTACSKCWTCAAACGGYGMTRTTTCAACAMRTAAAATTATYTTAGAATAATATTYATTAATAATCACCAKYATCTGTAATTACMWAYYTRCCMRCCGGYAGGTNAGGTAATRCRGATACCAACACAATAAGAAATGAGTACGATTTCAAACAACCYRSYWWCAACAGCATCWGCTTGCTRTKCATYTTTGAARGGAATCACGGTAAAAGGTCTTTTCACCTCCCTCCTCTTAAGTATTGTAATGATATTTTCGTCAACTGACGTGAGGGCCACCCACAATGCTGGATTGGATATCAGCTATGAATGCCTTGGTGGCAATGATTCTTTTGCYATTCAGCTGTCCTTTTACAGAGATTGTGATGGAATTGGAGCACCTCCGTCGTTGACTTACCATTACAGTTCARTTTCTTGCGGATTGTCTGGATTYGGTACSGCSYTTCCKGTYGGGGTCCCAGTTGATATCATCCCTTATTGTCCAGCTGCCGGACYTACTACCTGTGCAACTGGTAATCCGGCGGATAACGAATCAAGGGAGCAGTATATCTACCGCGATACCGTAGTCTTACCGGGTATTTGCCCAGACTGGAGAATTAGCTCTGACACTTTGGCGCCTGCGCCCTCATTTTGTTGCAGGAACGCTGCTATCACTACRGGKCCAAGTGGAAGCATCTATGTKGARGCATTTCTGAACAACACSATTGTCCCMTGTAACAGTTCTCCMTTCTTTACCAACCCACCYGCACCGTTTGTGTATACTGGTGGTGTMGTATGTTACAACAACGGSGCAGTTGACCTGAACGGAGACTCRCTGGCATATACTTTTATTACACCAAAACAAACRCCTAYTTCTRATGTGWCATAYAGTTTTCCGTATACGTTTACACAACCGTTGACTTCCTTTCCTTCACTYGTATCTCTTGATCCCGTAACGGGAGATGTTTGTATGGARCCATCTGTTGCGGGTGAGGTGACAGTTATGGGGCTTAGGGTGGAMGAATACCGATTTGGCACTTTGATAGGCAGCACCATGCGTGACATMCAGGTAAATGTTATTGCTGGRGCCGATCTGCTTCCYGTATCTGATGGAATCAAYGGATCGGGCATTTATATGGATACTATTGCAGCAGGATGCCCATATTCATTTACGACTGACGCTGTCGATGGTGATGGAGAACCKATGRTTTGGAGCTCCAATGTGCTCGCTGCTATTCCAGGGGCATCTTTTGTTGTTGCAGCTAATGGTACACCCGCCCCTACAGGCACCTTTTCCTGGACTCCGGGAGTGGGAGATATCAGCAATACTCCTCATTGCTTCGTAACAGACCTTTTTGATGATCATTGCCCCGTCAACGGATCCGAATTTAAAGCCTGGTGCTTCACGGTTGTTGAATTTTCCGCAAATTTCACCAATACAGGACCTGCTTGTATTGGGGACAGTATGAATTTCTATAGCCAGTACAATTATACAGGGTATACRTATTCCTGGGACTTTGGAGCTGGATCAATTGCAACTTTGGCCATGGCCAGCGCGGTTAATCCGGTGGGTGTAACCTATGCYACTGCAGGAGCTAAAACTGTRATMCTTAACATYATCAGYCCATCTGGYTGYGCRGTTAGYGAYACSAAYRTTGTTACSATCAATCCKATACCTTCTGSRGCRTTCTCMTCAACGGCGTCTACGATCTCTAAATGYGCYGGKGAYACMGTKTCKTTTACCAAYYTWGGAACYRGYGGACCTGGAGTAAGTCATRCATGGGATTTTGGGTTGCTTGGMTTTCCGGCTTCCTCAAATATTGAGAACCCGGCKCCGGTTATCTACCTGRCAAATKCYMCKATMACWGCWACACATACRGTTACCAATCAGTTTGGATGTATGKCATCGGATACGGTCAATTTYACCATTAACGAGATGCCTACKGCRGATTTYTCAACCAATGCTCCTTCTTGTACTGGTTCAGGGGTTGACTTTGTCAATACWGGAACAACGGGTGCWACCTAYTTCTGGAACTTTGGTTCGGGAGCTATACCCGCTACTTCARTTSTGGAGAATCCAACCGGAGTTACYTATTCAACMYTAGGTGGGGAYATTAAAACTGTATACCTGATCACAACTTTGGGTGGCTGTGCRGATTCTATGGCACAGACTATYAATGTATTTGAAACGCCGGCTCCKTCATTCACAWCAACAGGAACAACTATGTCCAAGTGTGAGGAAGATACGGTGAGCTTTAATTATACCGGTACTACGGGTACAGGATGGACCTATGACTGGGATTTTGGGGTGATTGCCTTTCCATCAAGCTCCAACGCTCAAAATCCATCGGAGGTGGTTTACTTTGGAGCGACAACCAAAACAGTAACACTGACAGTAACCAACGGTGCTTGTTCTGATACAACATCGGTGAGCTTTGCTGTGAATCAAATGCCGGTTGCTGACTTTTCTACCAATGCTCCTTCATGTACGGGGGATTC
>NVRW01000064.1:0-3217 GCA_002400975.1 Flavobacteriales bacterium
TTTATCTGTAGCGATCCACACTCCATTATCTTCTTCATGACTTGGACGATCGCGGAGAATTGCAATTATGGCCTCACCGATATAGATAGCGTGGCAGCCAAACATCTGCTTCACAACCGGATCTGCGGGCAGCAGAGCATCCAGAACGAATTCGAAGGGCATTTTGGACATATGATCGGGTTTTGAACAGAAAGATCAGGAGATAAAGATAATCAAAGTTTTAGGCAGGACCTGGCAAGGGTAAATGGGTAATGGGTAATGGGTAATGGGTAATGGTAAATGGTAAATGGGTAATGGTAANTGGKWAATGGTAAATGGTAAATGGTAAATGGAAAATGTGGTTTCGGACCAGGGTGTGTAATTGCTAACGTTTAACTCCGCAAGGTTTCGGTTTCTTGTTCCAGAATTTGAACTGAAGCTGRCANTTAATTAARCCWGGTYAAAAATCAATTTATCTATGSCCTCTCAGTTATTAAATTGTCTAGMTTTGTGGGAATAGAAAAAGATATGGAGAAAATCAGAGTGGGGATTAACGGATTTGGGAGGATTGGTCGGATTACTTTTCGAGCCATGATGGAGGAACCCAGTATTGAAATAGTAGCTATAAACGATCTTGCAGATGGGGCTACGATGGCACATTTACTTAAATATGACAGTATCCATGGTCGATTTAATGGAAGCGTTTCTACATCAGGCGAAGATATCGTCGTAAACGGTCAAACGATCAAGGCTTTCAGTGAAAGTGATCCGGTGTCACTTCCCTGGGCGGAATTGAAGGTTGATGTAGTAATTGAAGCAWCAGGTCTATTCAGGGATGAATCAGCAGCCTCSGCACACATCACCGCSGGAGCCAGAAAAGTGATCATTTCTGCTCCTCCRGGTAAAGGAAACATTAAATCGGTTGTAATTGGAATCAATGAAGATATTCTCGACGGTACCGAAACAATAATCTCCAATGCATCCTGCACCACCAATTGTGCGGCTCCAATGATTAAGGTTTTGGATGACAACTGGGGTGTAGATCACGGTTTTATTACCACTATTCATTCTTACACCGGCGACCAGCGTCTGCACGATGCTCCGCACAAGGATCTAAGGCGGGCGAGAGCAGCTGCACTATCCATTATTCCAACCTCAACCGGAGCGGCTAAAGCCATCACCAGGATTTTTCCACATATGGAGGGACATCTCGGTGGTTGCGGTATACGTGTCCCTGTTCCGGACGGGTCTCTCACAGATATCACCTGTACTTTAAAAGGAGATGCTACCAATGAGGCAATTAATGAAGCATTTAAGAAAGCTGCAGAGGGATCTTTGAAGGGCATACTGGATTATACTGAAGACCCTATTGTTTCTATTGACGTTGTGGGCAATACGCATTCATGCGTTTTTGATGCACAACTCACGTCAGTATTGGGCAAGGTYGTAAAAATTGTRGGATGGTATGATAACGAAGTTGGGTTTTCCTACCGTCTTTTGGATATGGTAAAGAAGGTTGGGTAGSMCCCTTAACCCTCTTTTACCTCAAMYTCAAATTCRGCCACTYTTTCTTTCAGCTCTTTAAACTTTGCCTCATCRGTAATGCCTGTATCATCGTTGAAGTTCTCAAAGAAACTACCAAGGGAAAACGATCCGGTGATCTTTGCACCCATATGGGGAAAGTAATCCTCAGCATTGCCCATTACGGCTAYYCCRCCCCTTGGYCCAGGYGATGTGCTCAACARCAGCACGGGTTTTTGAAGCCAGACTTTTCCATCCAAAACGGATAACCAATCGATCAGGTTCTTGAACACYGCTGTATAAGTTCCGTTGTGTTCAGCAAGAGAGATAATAAARCCATCRTATTTACCCATCATTTCCTTAAACTCAAYAGCTMCCTCAGGYACTCCYTCCTCCTCATGCCGATCWGAACCGAAGATTACCATCTCATAAGGTATCATATCAATCCTATCCACTTCCAAATCAMGGAGCAGCGTACTTGCAAAATCAACCAARCGTTTATTTATMGACGTCCTGTGGTTGGTTGTACCTATGGCCAATATGCGCTTTYCCATTACTCGTATTTTTTCAATTCYAATTGTTCRCCATCAAAAACYGCATAGGAATTGTTAATAATCCAATCTCCMAGGTTAATATACCTTGAAGATTCAGAAAGAGCKATGTCGTTTGGAATGTGGCGATGACCAAAAATAAAATAATCGAAATGRTTATTCCGMAGTTGCTCTTTCGCAAAAATTATYTGGTACTCATTTTCCTCACCCGYAAAGGYCAGAKCACGCGTATCYACACGGCTTTTCCCYGACCAGAAATTTGCCAAAGCAAAGGCCAGATTKGGGTGAATCCGCGCAAATAACCACTGGCAAAACTTGTTGGCAAACACCGCTTTAATRAATTTATAACCGTAATCGCCGGGACCAATGCCATCACCATGACCCAGGAAGAACGTTTTACCATTGAACTCTACTATCTGATTCGTGCGGTGCATGTGAACACCCAATTCTTCCTCCAGGTATCCAAACATCCACATGTCGTGATTGCCGGTAAAGACATGAACCGGAATCCCCCCATCAGTAAATTCTGCAATTTTGCCAAGAAGTCTGACAAACCCCTTCGGAGCGACAGTTTTGTATTCAAACCAGAAGTCGAACAAATCRCCCATTAAATACAACTCTGTACATTCTGCTTTGATCTCATCCATCCATTTTACGATGAGYTTCTCACGCGTRTGACTATCCYYCAGATTTGGRATTCCCARGTGAAAGTCRGATGCGAAGTAAATTTTCAATACGAATACGAATCTATACGAATGTTACGAATTACTTGCTATTAAGCACTCGTTTAAAAGAAACTTCAGTGTTACTAAAGTTAATTAGTAATGCCAACTTCAAATCAGTAATCTTGAGATAATTCAGGACCTGATCCATATGTGATTTGGAATACCTTTCCGAACGTTTTAACTCTACCACCACCTTGTTCTCAACAACAAAGTCCAGGAAAGTTCTCCCAATCACCTCACCTTTAAACTCAAGAGGATGATAGAGTTGTTCTTCAAATGTCAAGCCTTTCAGCTTAAATGCAACAGCCATCGCCTTTTGATAATACTTTTCCAAATGTCCAGGTCCAATGTCGTTGTACACATCGTAAGCACATCCCACGATATCGTAGCTTAATTCAGGATAAATCAGATCATCTCTTTCGAGGACTCTCATTGATGATG
>NVRW01000064.1:3222-6411 GCA_002400975.1 Flavobacteriales bacterium
CATTNGNNMATTCGTACATATTCGTATTTGTACTTAGTGAGGCATATTTCTAATCAGCTCAAACGGATTCAGCGCAGCTATATTGAACACAAACCTGATGTTCTTTTCATATTGCGGAAACGGCATATCCGTAGAAGTAAATATGGGGAAATATATTTCCAACCTGTTTGGAAGGAGCACCAGGGCCGCACCAGCGCCTACCACCAACTCCTTTGCACTCGCCGATGACCAACCGAGATCAGTGTATATCGATATGGGTAACCCAGGCAAGGTTGAAGACTGTAGATTGATAACTGTCATCCATGTATGAGCATTGTCCATCATCACCGCGTTTTTGAAGCCTCCATCATTGCGAACGAACTGTGCCCCCAACAGGCCAGCAGTTTCAGCCCGGCCCAGTAAAACCTGGTCATACAAATAATCCCGATTGCCATGCAAAGCAAAGGCAAATTTGTCATCCACATTGGGGAAATCATTGTAAAGAAAACGACCAGAAAACAATCTGATATCCAACCCTTTACCCCTGCGATACGTCAGCTTATAAGATGCTTGCAAATTGGCCTTCACAAAATTCTCCGACTGTTCCACAGCAATTCCAAATCCATAGGGGTTGAGCGTCCGGGGATTGTTGTGCGTGAAGGCCATTTTATTCACGTAGTAGTCTGCCTCTGCATCAGGAGTGACAGTAACAYCATTCAGACTCTCCTGTACCACAAGGCTTCCTTCACCATAAGTAAACAACAGTTCGTATTTCGTCAATACCAGCTTGTTCACGACCCTGGACCTGGCGCTTGAATTCCTCAAGGTAAATGCCAATTCTCCCTTAATTCTATTGGCTTGTATAGAATGCTCATAATTGCCCTGAGGTTCAGCCTGAATAGCTTTATTGCCGTTACTGTATCTGGTGCCCCCCAAGGTCAAACGAATATTTTGAAAAGGAGCTCCCTTCGGATACCATGTATAGCCAAGTTTCCCAGAGCCTAAAACAGTTTTTGTAGAGGCACTGTACATGGGTACCAAGGCATATTCAAATCGTCGTGACGGCATTATTGAGCTGTAAAAGGCAAGGCCGGGCATAAAGTGGTCATAATTATTCCACCCCATAATTGGTGTCCAAAACAATTGTGTCTTATCAGGATTCTCAAGACTGGTCAAATACTGCAGTCTTAGCGGTTCAACTTTCCTGAACAGGCCAGAAGTTTTAAAAGTGTTGTTCCGYCKATTYACATCCGGAATATCTTTGGCAAAATCRATCTTYAAYGCGTCATACTCACCAGCARYAAAAGTCACTTCTTTCTTGTCATCAAATCCCTCATACCAYGTAGTATTGACGGCCTTACCATCCACGATTCCMGAGATASTGAACGGAACGTTGGTGTTTGTGACGTTCTTCAYTTTCACTGTATAATTGGATCCATCGCTCTTCGCCCCSMTTATTTTATAATCAATRTGTGCGCTGCCGTTTATCAAATTGTCAAAGAACCAGGAAAGGTCCTTTCCYGTTTCCTCCTCCAAYACTTTGCGCAAATCCTCTGGCTGAGGATGTTTGAATTTCCATTTGTCAAAATAAACCTGCATCGCCTTGTCCATTACATCGTTGCCCAGGTAGGCCATTAGATAATCAAACACAAGGGCTGTCTTCCCATATACTACAGTCCCGTAATTAAYCATAGAATATTCAGCAGATTTAAACTCAATATCCTGATCAAAATATCTCCTGGCGTTGAGCAGGTAGCCCAGGTAGTAGGTGTCCTTGTGGTCAAAGTGTTCGAGATCCAACAATTTACCTCCTCTGAAGTTGATCCGGCCACCGAGCATGGACTTATCRGGATATTTCGTCTCCACATATCTGTTTTCGTTGAATGAGTTGAGTCCTTCGTCCATCCAGGGATGGTCTCGCTCATTAGATCCTAAAATGCCATAGAACCAGTTGTGCCCCACTTCGTGCATAATTACCGTCTCTAAACCAAATGCATTGCCGGACCTACCAATCACAGTTACGTTGGGATACTCCATTCCCCCACCCGCGCTCARGGCGCCATCCACBGCAGTGGCATGCTTGTATGGATAGTCACCGTTCCATAATGAATAGTAGTAGATAGCATCATTCATGTATTCAATTCCGTCTTTCCAAAGATCAGCCTCAGCCTCCGTAAACATCACCCAGGTRTCCACCATATTTTTGCTATGAGGCAACTCCACCTCACCTTTGAGAACATGCCATCTTTTATCGGCAAACCAGCCAAAATCGTGYACGCGTGACTGGTGATAATGCAGGGTTTTGGTAGCTGAAKCTGACGGGGGAAATACCAGGYCATCAATGCTCTCTTTTACTTTCGGCTGCCTTGGTGAACTTGCCGGCAAACCMGCCAGGTACTTCCTGGTCTCTTCAACCTTTGAATCCAGCCACTTCAACTCAYTCTCWCCCCCGACCAGGTCACCCGTGGAACCTACCACATAGTTTTGAGGCAACGTGATATGGACATCGTAGGTGCCAAACTCAGAATAGAACTCTCCCTGATCCAAATAAGGCATTTGATGCCAGCCGTYCTTGTCATAAACTGCCGGCTTGGGATACCATTGCGTAACTTGATAAGACTCGCCAATATGGCCAAGCCTGGAGTAAATACCGCGTGGGAACTTCACRCGAAAGGGTGTTGARATCTCTATTTTACCWCCRCTAGCGAGGGGTTTGTTGAGTGTRAGCTTACAGATATCGATATGCTGGGTATCCAATTCCCACTTTACCGGCTCACCATCCACTTTGAAATCCAGCCCGTCWATATATCCCCTCCATTGYTCGCTCGCGAAATACAGATTATCTTCTCCATTCTCKAGCTTTTGCTTTACCAATGCCGTTGACCTGTCYTTATAGGCGTTGGGCCATAAATGCATATATATAATCAGTAATTCATCYGGTGARTTGTTGACATACCCRATGACYTCATCCGCCTCAAGCATATGGTTCTTGTCRTCGAGCTTTACATTGATGGTATAGCTTARGTCCTGCTGCCAGTAGYTTTGAGCACACGTGTTTAACACGCCTGATGTACTTACAATTACGTATACAAATAGCTTAAACCAAACCTCKCGATTGAATCCCATTCCAAATTTCAATTTCTGTAACCAATCAGTTTATTCTGCCCACCAACAGGCAGGTTGCGAATTTACTAATTAGGAAGATTAAAG
>NVRW01000064.1:6417-16627 GCA_002400975.1 Flavobacteriales bacterium
TATGCTTAAGCCTTGCACGGTCCNNTNNANTNGCNATTCGTGGTTGCAACTGAATAGCTACCTGTTTCTTATCCAAAAATCTCCGCTAGTTTTTTCTTTAGCTCAGGAGCCCGCAGGCCTTTGGCTATTATTTTTCCATCCCGGTCGATGAGGTAYGTTTGAGGTATGCTGCTGATATCATAAATTTTAACGGGTGCAGARTTCCAAAATCCGAGATCACTCACGTGAATCCACTCCAATCCATCCTGTTGAATGGCCTKGATCCAAGCMCCTTTTTGCCTATCCAATGAAACGCCGTAAATCTCAAAMCCCTTGTCTTTGTACTCRTTGTATATTTGYACCACCTTCGGGTTTTCAAACCKACAGGGCTTGCACCATGAWGCCCAAAAATCTATAAGCACTATTTTACCGCGGAGAGAKGAAAGGGCGATGGTTTCTCCRGCAGGATTGTTRAGCAATATTTGYGGGGCCTCYGATCCMAYGGCYAACCTGGACATTTGCACTACYCTWACGTGAAARTTCTTTACATASAGKGACTTGGGATAGAGTGYATTTAGCTCTTTATCCAATTTRACAAAATAGTCAAGATCAGCTGAAGGGTCCAAACCCTCCACTGCGGCAAGTGCCGAAATCGAAGACGTATTCTCATCTATAAACTTCTTTAAAAARTCAGATTTGTCTTTAAGCATGTCGTTGTAGAAGTTGGTCACTTCYAAATTAACCRCCTCRACATCTGGYCCACCCATAGAAGCAGCGACAACCTGGCGCATTGAGTCTGTCCGCATCCCAAAGACACGTAAATACTCATTGAGCTCATACAAAGCAATGGCATCACGAGATCCCTCCACAGTATACGTTCCATACAAATAGGATGCATCGCCGGAGAGTTTTATATCATCCTGGGGATGCAAAACAATATTYACAAAATTATTTTCTGCCAAACGAACTTTATAGAACCCAACCTCTTCGATCAAACCGGTCAGTTCAAAACGCCCCTCTCCATCTGTAATGGCTGAATCTACATTAACTATACTGGTACTATTCAATTCATCCAGGTAAACAGTAATTCCGGATGCATTCTCCAATGTGCCAGTTATTCTAAATTCATTAGAGCCAACAGATCCACAGCTGGTAATGACAGATGCAACTAATAGAATAAATAAGYWKYYWKWSWTKWRATSMAWRAWWTAAWWRTKMMWKCWMAAGTAATTCCGTAACCAGCTGATTTGCCTTTTTTGGATCGGCTTTCCCCTTGGATAGCTTCATCACCTCTCCCATGAACAACCCGATAAGACCCTTCTTGCCATTTTTATATTCAATCACTTTATCCGGATACTTCTCAATGGCCTGTACAACAAAATCATTGATRCTGCCTTCATCRCTGTCCAGTATCAAATTACTTTCTGTRGCYAAMRARACSGGATCTGCTTCGGGATTSGCYARCARCATCGGAAAAACCTTTTGGGCCGCAATCGTATGRCTAACTTTCCCRGYATCAACCATYTCTATTAGTTGTGCAATTTGTTTCGGTTCAAKTTCAAACTCTGYAATTGGTTTGGCATTTTCATTTAAGTATGACTTAATGGGTCCCATTAACCAATTGGCAGCCGCTTTATAATTCGACGTAACAGATACAAGCGCCCCATAGTATGTAGAAATAGACTTTGAATCAATGATCACTGTTGCATCATATGCCGACAATCCAAGCTCTTTGGTATACTTYTCAAATAGCTGGKCCGGAAGTTGGGGCAGCTCAGCCTGSACACTTTTAACATACTCCTCYGTTACAATTACYCKSGGGAGATCCGGTTCCGTAAAATAKCGRTAGTCATCTGCCATCTCCTTGGTTCGCATTACCGCCGTTGTACCGGCAACGGGRTCAAAATTTCTSGTCTCCTGATTTATYTTAACTCCRTTTTCCAGGCAATCTGTTTGYCTTACTATCTCATGCGCCAGGGCACGYTGCACATTCCTRATGGAGTTCATATTCTTGACTTCRACCTTCTCYCCAAACTTGCTGGCCCCCTTCAACATAACAGAAACGTTGGCATCACAGCGCATGGAGCCTTCCTCCATATTGCCATCACATATATCAAGATAACGCACTAACTTTCTCACTTCTGTAACGAACTGATATGCTTCCTCAGGAGTTTTGATCTCCGGCTCGGAAACCATTTCCAATAACGGTACTCCAGCGCGGTTAAGGTCAATCAATGAGTTGAAAGGATCCTGGTCATGAATACTCTTCCCTGAATCTTCTTCCATGTGGATCCGGGTAAGATTAATGCGCTTCTCTCCCCCATCTTTCTCTTTGATTGTGATATATCCCCCAGTGCAGAGGGGCGTATGGTGCTGAGATATTTGGTATCCCTTGGGCATATCGGCATAGAAATAATTCTTCCTGGCAAATTCATTGAACTCACGAATTTCACAATGACAGGCCAAACCGAGCTTAACACCAAACTCAATCATCCTTTGATTGACAACCGGCAGGACACCGGGGTGGCCGAGAGAGATTGGAGACACATTGGTATTTGCAGCTGCTCCAAACTCAGTAGAATCGCTACTAAAGGCTTTGGATGCTGTAAGCAACTGGATRTGAAYCTCCAAGCCTATGACCGGCTCGTACTTCTCCTCAGTCATTGGATGTAGTTGCCTTAGTCATCTTTGCCACAAAATTTCCCTTATCAGAACTAATATGAATGAGATAATTTCCGGGTTTCAAATCACCGACGGGATATTTAATACTGTTRCCAAAAAACGCTTCTTCTGAGCTCGCCRCCACYCTTCCTCYCATGTCCACAATACGGATAGCATGTATTTCCAYAAGCTCCTCAAAACGCAATACCAGCTGATCGTGAACGGGATTTGGGAATACTGAAATTGAAAATGGGTTACYGGCATACTCCGATATACCAACCGCTTCATCCACTGTTACRGAAACAGTCACCTGATTGCCCAGGGAATCAGATACAATTACACTAAAGGTTCCYRCACACAATCCGGTTGCAACTTGCGATGTYTGACCATTGGCGCCGCTATCCCARACATATGTATAMGGTGCAACTCCACCGGTTGCATTCACCGTAGCTGTAGCATCACACAYAGTGRGAGTTGSCTCAGTAGCCGTGATRGTAGCTCCAATTTTTATTRCAGCAGCAGAGGCATCAAARATGAACAGCCCACTGCGCATATCCGATACCAGGACATTGCCGGACGGGAGAAAAGGATAAACGCCCCATGCACCACCACCGGTTAAAGTATCACCTACTCCGGTATAAGGGTTGTAATAACCAGCAACTGTGGTGTTGCCSGGGTCAGAGATATTGTARATCCACAACCCATCCAGRTAGTAACTTACATAGGCRAAATCTCCCAGGATAAGTGGATTGTGTGGCAATGAACCTRAATCCCCACCCGCGTTTACCGTATCCAGGATGAGAATATCAGTTAGATCAGAKACATCKGCAATCTTCACATCCTTATYYTGTGTTTCATCGGCGAAAACATAAGTATTGCCCTGCTTGTTGAGCCAACCYGAATGATTGTATCCCTGATGTGGATAAAAAGTCAATGACCCAATCAAAACCGGAGAGCTCACGTTGGCGAARTCATAAACATACATACCATTATTTCCYCCATGGGCATAAACTGTRTCATTCCGCACATACACATCATGGATATACCCTCCGGGTGTTTGAAAGTTCTTCACTTCTACCGGGTTCTCGGGATYSGCTAAAGAGAATACCCGCAACCCGTTRTTATCCGGATCACCGCCAGCTGAGTACATCAAAGCACTGCTGGAATCGACAAATACATTGTGTGATCTTTTGAATAAGGYATCTGAGTCATAAACCACAGAAACCGAATCTGGTAAATACGACAGATCCACGATTTGCAAAGAACCVGGGTTTTCATCYGTCACCATATACAGGTATCCGGCATAGTCATGATAGTCACGATGTGTACAAAAACAAGCTTCATCYACACCTGCGACGTAGTCCACCATGACCACATTATTGGGATCAGTAACATCAAGAAAATAAGTTCCGCTCCASGTGCCTATAACGGCGTACTCCCTACCATTTTGGGCAATGCCCCATATTTCATTRTACACKGATGGGGTCGGGGTTTTCCATTGRGTGATTTTCGTAATATTCAGACTGTCCTGCGCAGTGGTAGCAGTAACCATAAAGGAGGCTATTATCACAAACAATATGTTGCACTTGTGTCTCATATCCTGAATTTATCTTGTTTTTATCAATTTGTGGGATTCACTTAACCCATCTCCGGTAACACTCACTTCGTATAAGCCAGTAGATAGTTTCTCCGTATCCAACCTGAGCTCACCATTAAAAGGAACTTCATASGATGAGGAAACCAATGCACCCAGYTCGTTGAATATTTCTACCAGAACTCTTGTGTTCTTTTCCCAATCAATAGATATGACGAGCATCTCATTGAAAGGGTTGGGGTGAATATCTACCAGTTTCTGAGCCTTCACATCATTATCATCAATGCCCACAGGGTTAACCGCCTGGGATACATCCAATACGTACAGACCATTTTGCATGTCGGAAACCAAGACCAATCCTGAAGGAAGCAATGGATACACCCCCCAGGCACCCCTATAATTTCCATTGATATGCAGCTCAGTGGATGTATCATAGAATCCAGCGATTGATGGATTCACAGGATCAGATATATCGAAGATATACAGTCCGTCATTGTAGTAGCTGGCGTATAAGAATGTATCCCTGATTATCAGGTTATGCGGAATTGAAAGTGCGTTCACTCCYGARCTAATTGTCGAGAGTATGGTGATGTTTGACATGTCAGAAACATCCAACAGGTTAATGGGGWAGCCGAAAGACTCATAGGCCAGGGCATASACACTTCCATCTTCTGATAACCAGCCAGAGTGGTTGTATCCGCTATCAGCAGGGTGCGTTCCCTCAACAATTGGATTGCCAGGTGTAGCAAAATCCACTAYGTACAAGCCAGAAGTACCATCGTTTAGATAGGCGGTATCATTGCGAACGTAWACGTCATGCCTTCCACGGTCGTAGGAATCAATGAGTATCGGGTCCAGCGGATCCRGTGTAAGGTCATATACTCTCATTTCYTTATACGGCGATCGGGATCCGCTAACGTACAGTCGGGCCGTAGCMGTATCRATAAAGATATTRTGGCTGTTCYTGAACARCACATTGGAGTCATATACTACCGGCGCCGAATCCGGCAGGTAACTCAGGTCAACGATTTGCAGCGTACTTAGCGTAAGCTGACTGTCTTCATCAGCAACAATATAGAGGTATCCATTGTAATCGTGATAGTCCCGGTGAACGAGACTCTGACCAGTCGCTGCCCCCGGTATAAAAACTGCCGTATCAACATTTGCAATATCAGTAATGTCGAAAATATGCGTCCCCATCGTGGACCCAATAATGGCATACTCTCTTCCACCTTGTACAACCCCCCAGATCTCATTGTACGTRTTCAAGTGAGCGYTAGTGGCAGGCAGCGTTGTATCACTCCACTGGTACACCAGACTTATATTTGAACTGCCTTGTGTAAAGGCCGAAAAGTGAAAGATAAGTGCTAGTAAAGTGAGGTAGAGGCTTCGCATATTCATATCATATTGAGGAAATGAGCTCCTTCATGATCAGCGTCATTTTCGGTTCTGCTTCTTCGGCTACCCTTTGCACATCAGCATGAGTAACTTCGACAATYTTACCCGGTACACCAAGGTCTGTGATAATKGACATGGCGAATACCGGAATACCCATATGTCTTGCCACGATTACTTCYGGAACTGTCGACATACCCACGGCATCAGCTCCAACGTTAAATATRTAACGATATTCTGCCGGCGTCTCAAGACAAGGACCAGAAACCACAGCRTATGTTCCGGTTTGCGTTGSTATGCCATTCGCATCGCCTATTTCTTTTGCCTTGGCTATCATGCCCCTGTCATAGGGCTCACTCATATCCGGAAACCTAGGTCCCAATTCGTCGTAGTTCTGACCCAAAAGCGGATTTCCCGGYAATAAGTTCACATGGTCGTCAATGATCATCAAGTCGCCTATTTCGAAATCCGGATTCACACCCCCACWTGCATTGGATACGAACAAGTGTGTWATGCCCAGAAACTTCATCACCCGAATTGGAATCGCCAATTCCTGAAACGTATAACCTTCATAATAGTGAAACCTACCCTGCATTGCGACGATATTTTTATCTCCGAGCTTTCCRAAAATCAACTTTCCCGAGTGCCCTTCGACAGTTGAAACAGGGAAATTTGGAAGGTCTTCATAGGGTAAGGCRATCTCAATTTCTATCTCGTCTACCAATCCACCCAGTCCGGTACCCAGTACAATTCCCACTTCTGGTTTCAACTCTACCTTACCCTGAATGTACTCAACAGTCTCTTTAATTTTTTGTAACATAATCTACAATTTGCTTATTGAATTCTTCWCCGTCTTTATCGTGAAACTTGATTTTAATTGGAAGGTAAAAAATCGGTAAGTTCTCAAACGCTTTCGCCACCCCCGGTATTGCCAATCTCATGGCATCCTTCTCCGTCGTGAGAATGATCTTATTCTCATTTACAATATTATCAAATTTTTTCTGAATTCTCWGGATGTCAGCCATAGTGAATTCGTGGTGGTCAGCGAACTTCATATGCACCARTTCTGTGATRTTTCTCCCATAATACTCCTCCAAAGGTCCGGAATCCGCGATACCCGTAACCAAYAATACCGAATACTCACGCTCAAAATAGAAGGTTTTGTTTGCCATAATGTGTTCATGCACTCCCAAGGCGGGAATTAGATCRGTATATGCAACATAGGAGAAGAAAACAGATTGGTCRTCRGCMGGMTTGATCAAYACCAATATTCTCCTTCGCTCATGTGGGGACAACATTTTAGGCGAGTTTGTAACGACAATTATGTCTGCCCGTTTAGAACCGCTCATTGGCTCCCTTAAGTCYCCGGAGGGCAGCATAATCTTGCGCTGTGAAATGCCCTGGAAATCACGCAATAAGATGGARAGACCAGCTCTTACGCGCCGATGCTGAAAGGCATCATCCAGCAGAACKACATTGAGCCCMGGTACCATTGCCAGTAACTTATCAATACCGTGCGCCCTGTTTTCATCRACAGCTATAAAGATGTTCTTGAACTTCTGTTTCATCTGGCGTGGCTCGTCTCCWATCTCGATTGCGSTTGAASTCTCATCAGCCAACAGATATCCGGAAGTTGCTCTCCCATAYCCCCTACTTAACGCTGCCACCCGATCAAAAAATCCATCTTCACTGCKCAACAGTAGMCGAATRATGTATTCAACATGCGGGGTTTTTCCCGTGCCACCGGTAGTGAGGTTTCCAACTGATATCACCGGTATACTGAATCTTCTTGAAGGAAGGATACCCTTATCGTAGAGGAGATGATAAAACCACGTAAAGAACCTATACAAAATAGAGAGCGGAAGGAGCAGATACCTGATGTTTCTCATCGTAATTTCTTAAACTCTGCGAATTTARGTTTAATAAGTAAAGTACCAGGGTTCAAAATTGTTTTTCTCGCTTGATGCGTASGTACTGSGGCGACGTTCCRGGTKTTGMATGCAAGACAAAATTCAAGATCCCGGATAATTGRCTGAAATCCATTGGAATATCAATTTATCAGGCTACCTTTGCTCRTGTGTACCAGATAGAGCAAGAAGGGAAGAAATTTGAAGTTGTCTTTGGCGCTACGGGGGTGTCGACGGGAAAAATAAATGGGAAGGACTTTGATATTGATCTTATTGAAACGGGTCATGGAAATTTTCATATAATCCGAGATCATAAGTCATACGAGGCTGAAGTATTGTCCTTTGACCCCGTAACCAAAATGATGGAGATCAAAGTTGATGGGTATAGGTTCAAGTTAAGTGTGAAGGATCGTTATGATCTACTTCTGGAGAAACTTGGTCTGGACCATTTGAATGCGGCCAAGGCCAGGGATCTTCTTGCTCCGATGCCTGGACTGGTTCTGGAAGTGAGGGTAAAAAAGGGCGATAAAGTGAAGAAGGGAGATACGCTTATCATTCTGGAGGCCATGAAGATGGAGAATATACTAAAGGCTGCAGCTGATGGAATAATTGACCATTGCATGGTCAGGGTRGGMGAGTCAACAGAAAAAAATGAAGTGTTAATCTCTTTTAAGTCGTAATGATGAACATAAAATACAGTACCCTTTTATTCATAGGCGGTTTCCTGGTGGGCTGCGGTGGAGCTTCTGACGATGGCGCTCAAGAAACCAATAACCTGGAGACAGCTGTCGAGGCACCCGCTCCTTCATGCACATTCGCGTTAGGGGAATCTGCGACCAATGTTTACTGGACGGCCTATAAGCATACGGACAAGATTGGAGTAAAGGGCAAAATGGATTCAGTTGTTGTCACAGGAACGGAGATTGGCTCAGACCCCTTGTCGGTACTTGCAACTGGTATTATCCATATATATACGAGCAGTGTTAATTCGAAAGATGAGGTCAGGGATAAAAAACTAAGAGAAATCTATTTCGGATCAATGGCCAACACTGAAGCCATTGAGGGAAGTCTGCAATCCTGGGCGGGTAGCGATAGTTATGGGTCCTGCAAGCTCACGCTGAAAATGAATGATCATGAACAGGAGGTGTCCGGAAAGTATACGGTCTCAGACAATGTTGTTCAAATTCGTTTTACCATGGAACCAAAGAATTGGGGTGCTGATGAGGCCATCACAAAACTAGGAGAAGCCTGTGCCGAAAAGCATACGGGAAAAGATGGAAAAACGGTCTTTTGGCCAGATGTAGATCTGCTTGTTGAAGTAACGCTTGACAAAGACTGCCCGGATCCGGCTTAGCGTTTGTCGGTAAATTTGCCTTAAGAATCGGGGGTAAACTGCACAAGATCAGCAAATGCATGAACTCTGGCGTTGATCTCTTCCCGATCTCTGCCAATTATAGCCTCCGTACCGAATTTCTCGACACAGAATGAGGCCATCGCTGATCCATAAATTACGGCCCTCTTCATATTCTCGAAGGAGATATCACCACTGGAAGCCAAAAATCCGATAAAGCCACCAGCAAATGTATCACCGGCACCAGTTGGATCAAAGACCTCCTCCAGGGGAAGGGCAGGACAGTAGAATAATTTGTCACCGTAGAAGAGCAGCGCTCCGTGCTCTCCTTTTTTGATCACGAGATATTTCGGGCCCATTTTCATAATCTTCTTAGCGGCCTTCACCAATGAGTATTCGCCGGAAAGTTGTCTTGCTTCCTCATCGTTTATAGTCAGCAGATCAATCTTCGCAATCACTTTTATCAGGTCATCCAATGCAATGTCCATCCAAAAGTTCATGGTGTCCAAAACGATCAACTTTGGTTGAGCAGTCAATTGTTCAATGACACGCATCTGAACAGCAGGCGTTAAATTGCCCAACATTACGAAATCAGCATCTTTACATGAATCGGGCAAGACAGGATCAAAATGCTCAAGAACGTTGAGTTCGGTTACCAGGGTGTCCCGCGTATTCATATCATTGTGATATCGACCGGACCAGAAGAAGGATTTCTCACCCTCCTTGATTTGAAGTCCGCCCATTTTCACGCCCCTACTCCTCAAGTGTTCAAGCGACTCTTCCGGAAAATCCGATCCGACAACAGAAACCAAATCGATGTCAGAAGTGAAATACGAGGCTGCAAGACTGATGTACGTGGCAGCGCCGCCAATTATTTTATCCGTTTTACCAAAGGGGGTTTCAATTGCATCAAATGCTACGGTTCCTACAACTACCAGACTCATAATATCTCCTTAAAATGCCGTTAATTTTTGAATGCGCTAAAGTACACATCTCAATAAGATTTTAGTTCGACGGTACAGATAAATCTTTTCTCATTTGTTATATATTTGATTCAGTCTTTGACATGAACTATATGCAAAGAATTTTTACCTGCTTATTCTTTTTGAACATTATTGCTGGATTCCACCAGGTACCGGTTCAGGCTTTTGATGCCGGCTCATCAAAAAACAAAATTGATTCCCTTGAAAACCAGCTTGATGCACAGATTCATGATATGCTGCTTGCTGGATTTAGGATTTAGGGTTTAGGGTTTAAGATTTCGGATTCAAACCTATACCCCCGTGAACCTGTCTGCAAGTCAGAACATCTATCTTCTCTCTC
>NVRW01000004.1 GCA_002400975.1 Flavobacteriales bacterium
CAGGTTGGCAGTAAATATGAGATGGTTTTTGAAGAAAATGGAGAAGAGTTCATACTGCAAGAGAAGATGACCGGATTCGAACGGAATAAACTCTTTGCCTTTGATATGTCCAATGAATTTTTAGTCAGCAAGGTGAAAATAATATTCGAGGAGGAAGATGGAAAAACAAGGATTACCTCGTTCACCGAAACCATCGCCAAGAACTTCATTTTCCGGTCGCTGTTTCCATTTATGAAATCCCAATTTCAGGAGAGAGAACAGGAATCATATGCCAACCTCAAGAGGTTGATTGAATCACAGGATTATCACAATGATCTCTTGAAGCAATTTTCTCTCAACCAAGGGTAAAGGCATTAMGRGAAATTTCGTGGTCTGAATTGACYYGTGGTTTTGAAACCATTTATCAGCCTATAAATCSATATGRGTTTCGGATGCTCGCATATTCGATAAGSCAGAGNCCCCAGCATCCAATAGCTAACGTCAGGTGTTTGGAGCAGAGAGGTGTAAAGCCATCTTTTCCTTTATTCGAATTACAAAGCTATCTTCGCAGTATGGCGAATATTTTTGAGTTCAACGGTTATCGGCCTGTTGTAAATGAGTCTTCATTTATACACCCAAATGCCACCGTTACGGGAAATGTAATTATTGGCAAAGACGTCTATATAGGCCCGGCCGCAGCAATCAGGGGAGATTGGGGTGAAATCATCATTTCAGACGGGTGCAAYGTMCAGGAAAATTGCACACTGCACATGTTTCCGGGGGTGTCAATCATACTGCATGAGGGAGCTCATATTGGCCATGGAGCTATTGTACACGGCGCCAATGTTGGTAAAAACTCGCTRATCGGTATGAATGCGGTACTCATGGACAAYGTTGAGATAGGAGAGGATTGYATTATAGGAGCACTTGCGTTTGTYCCGGAAGGGAYGGTGATCCCTGACCGGAAAATTGTGGTGGGTAACCCCGCCAAAATCGTGAAAGATGTTACCGATGAGATGATTGCCTGGAAATCTGAGGGAACAGCGCTTTACCAGTCGTTGCCAAAGGAGTTGTATGAAACCCTGAAGCCCTGTGAACCTCTTCGTGAAATTCCCTCGGACAGGAAAGTCCAGGGAGGCGATTATAAGACCTGGAATCAAACCAAAAAGTGATAACCGTATTAGCGGAAACGGCTAAATACCTTTTTGTTCAGCGTGTTCCTGAAAATCAATATACACCGCGTTAAACTAAATCCTATTTTTGCAGCGTATGAAAGRAATATACCGTATAAATATCTTGCTCGCAGYCTTACTCGCAGGATGTACAACATTGTGTTTTGGACAAACATTCTCCTTCACGCAYGACARCATCTCCAGGAGTTATATAGTRCATCTGCCAACAAATTAYAACCCGGCAAATCAATACCCMCTGGTGATAAACATGCATGGATTGTCATCAGATGCGCCCCAACAGGAATTTTACACGGGCATGAATGCAGTTGCGGATACTGGAAACTTTATTGTGATCTATCCAAATGGAATATCAAACTCCTGGAATTCTGGTTTCAACGTTCCCTATAATTCTGGAATAGATGACGTTGGCTTTCTTTCTGCTTTACTGGATACTGCAATCGCCGATTATACAATTGACACATTGAGAATGTATGCTTGCGGTATGTCAAACGGTGGTTTCATGAGTTATCGACTCGCTTGTGAATTAGAGCATAGAATTGCGGCCATTGCCTCTGTAACGGGCAGCATGTCAGATAGTATGGAGTACTATTGCCCATACAACCGGGCTGTACCTGTGATGCAAGTTCACGGAACTACAGATCCTACGGTCAATTACAATGGTGCMCCKGGGATCGTCGCCATTGAAACAACAGTTGACTATTGGGTACAAAGGAACAATTGCCCGGCAACTGCGGTAACTACAGCAATTCCAGACACAAGTGTAACGGACTTGTCGACAGCGGAAAAATTTTACTACGGCTTCTGTGACGACTCAACTGAAGTGGTCTTATTCAAAATAACCAACGGAGGCCATACATGGCCGGGTGCTTTTGCCATTCTGGCCCTTGGGAACACCAATCAGGATTTTAACGCAAGCGGTGAGATTTGGAAGTTCTTTCAAAGGCATTCATTAGGTGCAGCGGATACGATTGGGAATCCACCTCCCAATCCGGTTTCTGTTTCGCAAATTGCGGGAATAGAGGAAATAAAGATCTGGCCAAACCCAAGTTCGGAGATGATTACCATATCGGGGATTGACCTAAGAGACTCATACATTAGCATCCTCAATATGTTGGGCCAGGTGGTTTCGGAGCAACGTATTATTCAGAGCGAAAATGAACCCGTCTCCGTTAACGTCTCAAACCTGGGACAGGGTGTGTACCTGGTTAAAATTCCCCAATCGGACCGTACGTATACCAGGATCCTRGTTGTTAAATAGGAATCTGCTTGACACGACACTAGTTACTTATGGGATCCTCAGTAATGAAGAACCCTTCATCACCCTGCTTCTGGTAAAGGGGCATCATAATATATCCCGCGTAAGGCGCCTTGACCTCTCCATTGATATCCTGACCTAAAACCTCCCCTTCGACTATACGCTGAAAGTTTCGATATCCGGGCTTCATCTTAAAGTTATCCTCCGGAATTATATTGTGCACATAAATCAGATCAACAATTTCAGGACTGTCTTTGGCGCTTGTTTGCATGAGCTGCTTGTGTTTATCATAATTGGGGATGTTCTCTTTTTCCATACAGCCACATGCTTCCAATAGCATCCARATACCTGCCTCATGAATGTCWACGCTYTTTGCTTCYCCYAAAGGCCCACCTTCAAATGCCAAAGAACARTAACCTCTCCTGGCAAARAACTCAATYGCYGTTCCCTGTAGTGATTTATCAAGACCRGTAATGATTGGGATGTGCAATGATGCCGCAACATTATAGTTGGCTTCCCCCTCAAASGTGAAKGTAAACATGCCCTCCGCTGAAGATGTATTGTGGAGATCAACAAAGACTATATTCTTCGGCGCATCAACAAAGGTAAAGCTGTCKATCTGYTTCATCAGTTCCTTCATTTCSCGATATTCACTGGAATCCAGATCGCCCAACTCACTTTTTATTACTTCATCCACCTTTTCTTTCAACCAAATCCTGTTAAAATCCTCATCGATGTACCTGGTGTTCTCGTTGATCGCRTTTAGATTACCAGCAACTGCGATCATTCTGCCTGCAAAGCCTGGCCGGTGCTCTTCCAATGACTTAAATACCCGTTGCAGCGCAATGATGCCGGTCGTTTCATTCCCATGAATTCCAGCAACACATAGGAATAGTTTACCTGGTTGATCTCCTTTATACTTCCCTATTAACCTCTCCTCAATTACCAATTCTTCTACCATCTTTTCTCCCCTTCTTTGAACCTGATAACAGGCGCTTCGTTATATTTAAAAAACTATTGGCTGTAATTATTCCAATAAGGCGCTTACTTTTTATAACGGGTAAACACCCAATATTGTGCTTTTGTAACTTATCCATGGCCTCCTTAATTGTTGCTTCCGGGGCAATGGTTATTGGTTTCTTAGACATTATAGATTTCACGGGCACTGGYTCCTCATCRTATCTGTGCACACCATTGAAGTGCCTGAGAAGCATTCGGGATGTGGTCAAYCCMACCAGGTCACCTTTGTCATTTTCCACTGCCACATAACGAACYTCTTGCCAATCCATAATTTCCGCAACCAATGCAACAATATCATCCGGCTGTACAGTGAACAGGTCCCTATCCATAAACTCCTCAACCAGTAACGAATGGTGATCCAACTTTAATCCATCGTCGAGTTTTGGCATTTTCCATTTRTGAACCGGTATATTYTTCTTTTGATTCTTCAAGGTGCTCGCCGTCAATATGGTYAGCACATCCTCGTTSGTAGTTTCCTTCCGCAATTTGGCATACGMGTTAAGCATCCACTGAGAACCAGTTATTCCTGACTCAACCCGTGCACGTATTACGCCAAGATATTTGWCAATATCTTTAGTATCAACATTCGCATATTTCAATCCCTWTTCAGCAAGAGGCAGCAGATCATTTAAGATCAGCTTGGAAGCAGAAACCTTCTTGCCATTAAACCATGTGAACTTGGTATCCAGACCATGTTGAGCTGCGTTTGCAAAGTTTGTCCTTGCYGAATCAAACTCCATAAGCTTGGTCACATCCTTAATCTCATGACGGTAGCCATTCATCAATCCCAACCAAAAAGCCGCGTTGGCCATTTCATCAATCACGGAAGGTCCCGAAGGCAAAATCCGGTTTTCAATTCTCAAATGTGCCTTCCCATTTGTAATTCCGTAACAGGGCCGATTCCATCTGTAAATAGTTGAATTGTGCACGCTCARTGCTTTTAGCTCWGGAACTTCTCCAGAGTCAATCTTGTCCATCACATCCTCTGTTAGTTCTGTGCTTAACAAGATTCTATATCTGACGATATCCTCCTTATAGATCTCCAATATGGACTTATCCAGCCACTTGTTGCCAAAAGTCACCCGCGGACTAAACTCCCTCAAGTGATCGCTGGTTGTTCTCGTATCAACGGACTGCTGGAATAATGCTATGCGTGTTTCCTTCCAGAGTCGCTTTCCAAAGAGAATCGGTGCAGATACCGCCGCYGCCATTACRGGTGCTGTGATTGCCTGAGCAATATTGTACATATGTACAAACTCTTTAGAGTGCACCTGTAAGTGCACCTGAAAGCCGGTATTGCAAGCCTCCAAAAGTGGAGAGTCATGCTTCATGATGAGTTCATCAATGCCCCTGACTCTCAATTCATATACATCACCCCTAAGTTTATTGATCGCCTTACACAAGGCATAATATCGATCTAATGGCGTTAGATTTTCAATGCTGATATCGAACTTTCGCATCGTAGGCAGTATGCCAATCAGAAGCGGTTCCACATCAAATTCACTAGCCACATTGGCAAATTCTGCTAAACTTGCCTTTATCTCYTCCTCCATGTCTCGTARGCARGACTTTCGAAAGGGTCTGGGAGTTAAATTAATCTCAGCATTAAACTTCGCAAACTCGGTGGTAAAATTAGGGTTATTCGCTTTTTCGAGTATTTCCATACACATACTAGCGGGTCGATAATTTTTATCGATGATACAGAGCTCTTGCTCTGCACCAATTCTGGTCTCCTTGTCATCAAACCATCCTTCATTCAGCATGCGCTCCATCGCCCGCACATCCTGCAGTAGGTGCTTTTCAAAAAGCTGAATCTGCCGTTGTGTTTTTGCTAATTTAACCGTTTGTATTCCCATGATACCAGATGAATACCCTCTTTGGGTTTGGATAATTAATTTCTACCTTTGATTTCATTTAAAACCTGCCTACCTAACAGACAGGCGCGCAAAAATAAGAATTCATGAGTAAACTGAAGAACTACGCTCAAGGTAAATGGGTTGAAGGTGAAGGGGCAGGAACCCCACTCTTCCACGCTGTGACAGGAGAGCAAATTGCAGAGGCTACATCCAAAGGCCTGGATTTTAATGGAATGCTGGATTATGCCCGAACCGTTGGCGGACCCGTTCTCAGAAAGATGACCTTCCACGAGCGGGGAAGAATGCTCAAGGCCCTGGCACTTCACCTTATGGAGAAAAAGAAACAATTTTATGAGCTAAGCGCTGCCACGGGGGCCACGAAGGTGGACAGCTGGATTGATATCGAGGGGGGTATTGGGAATTTGTTTGTCTATGCTAGCAAGGGAAGACGTGAAATGCCGGATGAGACTTTTTATCTTGATGGCAATCCTGAGGCGTTATCTAAAGAAGGGACGTTCATCGGACACCATATTGTCGTCCCTATGGAAGGATGCGCTGTACACATCAATGCGTTTAATTTTCCATGTTGGGGAATGTTGGAAAAAATTGCAGTGAACTTTTTAGCTGGCGTTCCTGCCATYGTCAAGCCAGCAACGRTMACCTCATTTCTCACKGAGCTGATGGTGMAGGAGATTATTAARTCSAAGATTCTTCCRGATGGTGCGCTTCAATTAATTTGYGGAAGTGCAGGAGACTTGCTRGACCATGTTACGCTCAATGACGTTGTAACATTCACCGGCTCTGCAACTACYGGCAGGATGTTGARATCGMAASCCAATATTATTGACAATTCCRTCCGCTTTAATATGGAGGCCGACTCCTTGAATTGCTCGATTCTGGGATTGGACGCTGCGCCAGGCACCCAGGAGTTCGATCTYTTTGTYAARGAGGTAGCTCGGGAAATGACGGTAAARGCCGGTCAAAAATGTACTGCGATTCGACGGACCCTGGTTCCSGATATTTATATTGAAGATACCATGAAGGCCCTCAAAGCGCGTCTGGATAGGGTGCTACTTGGAGACCCGGCAGTTGARGGTGTAAAAATGGGTCCGCTAGTCGGGCAAGCTCAGGTTACTGAGGTAAATGAACGAGTCGAAGAGCTACTAGAAGTGTGCGAGTTGGTCTATGGAGGATATGACAGCATGGAGGTGAAAGGGGCCGATAAGAACAAAGGTGCATTTATGCCAACTACCCTACTCTATTGTGACCAACCTTTTAAAAATGAACAGCCACACAGTATTGAGGCTTTTGGACCAGTGAGTACTGTGATGCCCTATAAAGACGCCGATGCCGCGGCCGAACTATCCAAGATGGGCAAGGGAAGCCTGGTCAGCTCSGTATTTACHGCBGACGATGCTTTTGCCAAGGATATAGTTCTCAACACCGCYGCTATGCACGGTCGYATTATGGTSGTAAAYGCGGATTGCGCGGGYGAATCTACSGGTCATGGTTCACCWATGCCMCATCTGGTRCATGGAGGCCCGGGACGAGCTGGTGGCGGAGAAGAAATGGGCGGAATGCGTGGCGTAGCACATTATATGCARCGSACGGCMATTCARGGTTCCCCTACTACGCTAACYAARATCACCAACGTTTATCAACCYGGCAGYAAACAAACCGAGGACGTTGTACACCCTTTCAGAAAAATGTGGGATGAGTTGAAAATTGGTGAAACGTATGTAACGCATAAAAGAACAGTTACTGAAACAGACATTGTGAATTTTGCCAACGTAAGCGGTGACAACTTCTATGCGCATATGGATGTAACATCTCTTGAAGGAACCATTTTTGAAAGCAGGGTTGCGCACGGTTATTTCATTTTATCCGCGGCAGCAGGCTTGTTTGTGGATCCAAGGAAGGGCCCTGTTCTCGCCAATTATGGAGTGGATGAGTGCCGGTTTACCAAGCCTGTCTATGTAGGTACAACTATTGGGGTACGATTAACCGTAAAGGAAAAAACAAAACAGGAGAGGAGAGAAGATGACGAAGTATCAAAGGGCATTGTAAAGTGGTTTGTGGAAGTATACGATGAAACAGATGAGACCGTAGCCCTGGCGACTGTACTAACACTCGTTCAAAGAGAAGACGATTAGCTGGATATTCTATTGCATTGATTAAAGAACCAAAAATTTGACAATGATAAAAACAGTTTTAAAAGTCTGGTCGGTCATAACACTGGTTCTCTTAATGCAAGCTGTGACCCTTGCACAAACACCCGTAACCGACATTGACACCGCCCAATTCCGAACACTGTTCAATGCAAATTCAGGGAAGGTGAGAATTGTTGCAATCCTGGATGCGCTGTGTCCGGGCTGTATTGGTCACAGCAATGACCTGAGAAACGTCATTTACAACCAATGTGACAATCCAAATTTGACAGCCATGATTGTCTGGCTTAAAACGACTGGTTTCACTACCGTGAAAGCAGACGCACAAACTCAAGCAGACACCTGGARCGATTCSAGGGCAGARCACTATTGGGCTACCAATACAGATGAATTCCCCGATGCTTTTGGYACATTTTCCTGGATGAGYTGTAACTATCCMTGGGATATTTCCATGCTCTTTGATTCAGGTGGGRTGTGGARTGGAACGGAACCAATATCACCTGATCATTGTACCGCAAAGATCAGCGGTTGCTGCAAYAGTTATAATATCAACAACATGAAGGCAGCAGTGGAGGGACTTAATGCTTGCACAGTGGTGCTCGGGACAGCAGATGAAAAGCTGGGTGAGCCCTTGATCAGGATTGTCCCAAATCCCAGTACTGGATTGTTTACAATTGACTTAGCTGAGAAAATSCAGGACAATATTGAAGTTTCAGTAATCAATRTAMTAGGCCAGAAAAGCRMAGCACCTATCAATATCGTGAGCGACCAGTCCCTGGAACTTGACCTTTCGRATTACCCCAATGGYACCTACTTCATTAGCGTGAAAGGTRGAAGTCATTCGYTAACCTACAAGGTTATGAAGCACCRGGGGKYAAATTGAATCACCAACTTCCGCCAGCACCGCCGCCRCCAAAGCTGCCTCCACCAAATCCTCCAAATCCTCCGCCACCAAAACTACCGGAACCYGAAGAAAAGCTCCCATAGCCTCTTCCTCCACCCATTGCTGACGCAAGCAGCATRTAAGTCCARAAACCGGAACTGCGTGTAGAAATATTTGAACCTTTATACTGCCTGTAGCGGYTGAATATCATAAAGGCAAAAAAGGCCAGCAAAATAAGTATCCCCCCATAKCCCTGCCTGCCTCTTTTACYCTTTCTCTTGAGCTTGTCCGCAGTAAACTCACCGGTAGCCAACCCCATTACAACGTCAGTACCTTCATCCAATCCTTTGTAAAAGTTACCCGCYCTGAAATTCGGTTTGAGATAGTTCTCTACAATCCTCTTTGCRGCKATATCRGTTACCACACCCTCTAAWCCRTATCCGGGAGCAATGAACATCTTGTGCTCCTTAACTGCTATCAGRAATAACACACCGTTGTCCTTCCCCTTTYGCCCRATTCCCCATTTTTCACCCAATTCAAAGGCATATCCTGCGATGTCAGCGCCTTCAAGAGATACAATTGTAACAATGGAAATYTGCGTAGATGYKGARTTATCGAATGCAACCAATTTACGCTCCAGCTKTTTTTCTTCAGCAGGAGACAGGATATTCCCAARGTCATTGACCAACYGCYGTTGTTTRGGYCKRTCAAYAACGGCYRSSGCAGMATAAACCTGAAAAATCAGAATAATGAGAAAAAGGACAGATYGGTTTTTCATTTNAATAGTATTTCTAAAATCCAAGGGCACCCCTAATTGTCTCCAAARGAAATATCATCTGATAACTCATTAACATCCCCTTCTTTATAMGGAAAATGAGCTTTCAGCTGCTCCCCTGCCATTTTTATCCCCACTGATATCCCTTCMGCGTATTTGTTCTCTTTAAAAGAAGAGAGCATCTTTTCTTTAATTCCATTCCAGAAATCATCTGGCACAACAGCATTAATACCCCCGTCACCCAGAATRGCAAATTTGTGATCCTCAAAGGCAAYATAAAAGAGCACACTATTGCGAAGTTCAGTTTTATGCATTCCCARAGATGCAAACACAGAAGCTGCCCGGTCCATCACATCTTTCTTGCACTTCTTTTCAATGTGAACCCTGRTTTCTCCAGAGGTATTGAGCTCGGCATCTTTAATCGCCGCCAATATCTGCTCTCTTTCCTGCTGACTAAAACGATCTTGAGTCATGATTTAGAATTGAACTTGCGGTACGACATCTGCTCCTTCTTGAGCCGCAAACTGTTCCTTTCGTTGAAATCCATTCAATGATGCAATATACTTCTCCGGGAAAGAACGTATAAAAGTATTGTACACCCGAACCGCTTCATTAAAATTTCGTCTTGCTACAGCTATCCTATTTTCACTTCCCTCCAATTGAGATTGCARTTCCATAAAATTTGCATTTGCTTTTAAGTCAGGATATTTTTCAACCACCACAAGTAGTTTTGAAAGGGCTGAAGATAATCCAGCTTGTGCCTGCTGAAATTGTCGCATAGAAGCCGSGGTAAGATTGGACGCATCAATATTTACACTGGTTGCTTTGGATCTTGCTTCCACAACTCCCATTAGAGTTTCCTTTTCATGAGCAGCATATCCCTTYACCGTTGCCACTAAATTTGGAATCAGGTCCGCCCTTCTCTGATACATAGTTTCCACATCTGCCCACTGTTTCAAAACCGCCTCATCATACTTTATTATCTCATTATATGTACCTCCCGTCATTCGGTACAATACAACCAAAACAATGACGATAATTCCAATGGCAATCCARGTCTTTTGATTCTTCATAATATCTGATTTTTAACGCTCTTGCTAAATGCAGAAAAATTATTGGTTAGATTAGCTGGATCAAAATTAGGGTTATTTGATGAATATAATAGCATGAACGAAGAGCAAGGAAATGTACGCCTGGAGATCAGTAATAAAATCGGCACCATTGCCTTTTCTCATCCTAAAAGCAACGCCCTGCCGGGGAATATTCTCACCAAACTGGCGGAGACGATAACGCAGGCTGGTGCAGACACTTCGATAAAGGTTATCGTTTTAAAAAGTGCCGGGGAAAAGGCATTTTGTGCAGGAGCCTCCTTTGATGAGCTGTTGGCGATAGACGATGCTGAAAAAGGACACATCTTCTTCAGCGGATTCGCTAAAGTCATCAACGCAGCCAGAAAATGCCCAAAGTTCATTATCGGTCGGGTTCAGGGAAAAGCAGTCGGAGGAGGCGTCGGTATGGCGTCAGCCGTGGATTATTGCCTGGCAACTGAAGCGGCATCGGTAAAACTCAGTGAACTAGCAATAGGTATTGGACCATTTGTAGTGGGKCCKGCTGTTGAGCGSAAAGTRGGYACSTCMGCRTTTTCTCARTTGTCCATCAATGCCACCGACTGGCAAAGTGCAACATGGGCCCGAGAAAAGGGATTGTATATAGAAGTCTTTCCGAATATTGAAGAATTAGATTTAGCGGTGGCCACATTGGCATCAAAGCTTGCGGGTAGCAGTCCTGAAGCTATGAAGCACCTAAAGCGCATTCTTTGGGAAGGTACAGAGCACTGGGATGAGTTACTGGCCAAGAGAGCGGAAATCAGTGGTGAACTGGTACTGTCAGAGTTTACAACAAATGCGATAGCYMAATTTARRGSSRRRWRWWWCWARNAGCGKWYRWTWYRRRGYSMMMTSRATKYYTARKWAWSMAMYTSWYCRRKMRWSTTKYSRRWMAASWRYRKWCWSTSTRCRYCYYSMMWCSKGSSMGYWTGAAGCCCTCCTCTACTCCGTTTTAGTTTTTATCGACAGGCACAGCATAATACGTTTTATAGTCGTTATAATAACTGTCCCTTTGCTTTGCATCATTGAATACCAAATTTATATTCTCAGGACCAAGTCTCCGCTGCATTTCGTGCAATAAATCCACAGACACCTTTTTAGAAACAGAAGCTCTGATCATAAAAAGCGTAATATCTACATCTTTTATCAAAACCTGAGCGTCAATTAACACCCCAATAGGAGGGGTATCCAATATAATATAATCATACTTTTCCCTTAATTCTGTAAGCGTTTGCTTCATCATTTCATTTGTGATAAGATCATGTGAATTAGCACAAACAGGTCCTGCCACAATAACATCCAAATTTTTGATATTTGTTCTTTGAATAATATCAGGAAGTTTTGCCTGGTTATTTAATAACGTAGTCATGCCTATATCATTTGTCAAATTGAAGGCTTGATGTATTCCCGGTTGGTGTAAGTCCAAACTCAAAAGAACAATCTTATTACCTCCACGAGCAAATATAACTGCAAGATTCATCGAACAGAATGTTTTACCCTCATTTGCAAAAGCTGAAGTAACTAAAATGATTTTGTGTTTTATCCCCTTGCATAAATAATGGCAATTCATTCGAATATATCTAAATGATTCGGCAATAGCAGATTCTGGATCAGCTTCCACTATTAATTTGGTTTTTTCAGCYATATCACTATGACCAATAACACTAATAATCGGCAACGAGGTTAAGTCCTCYAACTCATTCCGGAGGAAAATAGGTCGGGTGAAAAGTTGTTTTAAATATACAAGTACACTKGCGATAATCAAGCCCACGGCTATAAATACCAGAACAATTCGTGGCTTATTTGGCCTGACAATTCCCAAAGAAAACGGAGCATCAACGATTACAATATCACCTCTATTACTTGCTTTGACTATATTGATCTCCGCKWKWTYWTSMRKMWGGTAWWRMWRSMRMYTKYYATTTNAKWTMMYSWYCTCTTNNMWTAYTGACNTRWYYKTYWSTTCTTTTTAGGTAATCTGCTAATTAGTTTCTCATATTCCTTAATCTGATCAGAATAAATATCAATTTTATTGAGAGTTGTCTTCCGTATATTGTCAATATTCTCAACCAATGATGCCTTGATATTGGCTATTTTTTGATCCAGTTCGTGTATAGGCTGGGTGTTCTCTTTTACTTCTATTAGAATTTCATCCCTCTCCCGATGCTTTTCTATTAGGTCCTGAATAAAACCCAATAGTAAAGGATCCGGAATAACTACCGAAGGAGCAAGCATGATACTATCCTTATATGTATTGATATAATCGTTWAAAAAATCCAACGATTTTAATTCCATTTGTAGTKCTTCCATTTGTTCCTGGTATTGACCCAACCGGTTAAGTGAAAGTTCCTCTAGTTTGGATAKACTAATCACCCCTTTTTGCTTTTCAAATTCTTCCAGCACCAGATCCGAATTTTCCATTGCCATTAAAATTTCCGATAACTGATCCTCAATAAAATCCACCGTATTATTAGCAACTTGATTGTTATTWATTTCATCAGTATGTATATACTCTGAGGTCAAAGTATTCAAGAATGCTATGGCTCTTTCCGGTATTGCATCTTCAATGTATACTTCGAGGATAGGAATGTCTTTGWCRGATGCTATACCGAGGTTTTCTTGATAATSCTTTATCAAAACGGATTTACGATTAAAATGAAATTGATAAAATGGTTTTTCAAGTATTTGGTCAATGCTAAACGAATTTAAGATTGAGCTGTTTTTAATAATTTTAAGAGACCAATCACCTGTATTGATCTGTCCGCTAAATAAATGTGTCTYTTCGTATTTATAGTTTTCAGTT
Source organism: Flavobacteriales bacterium (assembly GCA_002400975.1). Lineage (GTDB taxonomy): Bacteria > Bacteroidota > Bacteroidia > NORP154 > NORP154. The sequence continues at coordinate 13,039 of NVRW01000004.1, forward strand.
TCTATTTCCAACTTATAAGTATTTTCATCTACTATCTCAAGGTAGAAAGGTATTCCGTAGAACCGGTCGTTTAAAATTTGATCCTCAACATAGAAAGGTTGGGTTTGATAGACTTCAGTATCTTTTATTCTACCATTTCTAAAATATGAAACATCGAAATCTAATCTGGATAATGTCTTTTCAATTAAACCACGCGATTTAAGCTTTTGAATCTCAGTGTTGATTTGGCGTTTGCCTGTCCTTAGATCCAAAGTTTTTAGTAAAACATTTCCTTCCCCCAAAGGATCGTGTTCTCTCAGTAGAAGAGTAGTTGAAATTTTGTTTATAGGGGTAAACCAATAAATATAGCCAAGAGATAAGAGGGCTGAAATACTTATAATTACTGCAAAATAATACCAGTAATATCGAATAGTATTAAGAAGTTCGTCAATACTATTTTTACTAAAAACCGAGTCACTTTTCGCATCCATAATACTCCTCTAGTTGCTTATTTGACCCAACAACAATAGCCTGCCTTGATGTTGGAAGTAGTAATAATATGATAGCCCGTAAAACAATGCAAATAATAAAGCCGGTCATTAGGAAGTTTTGCTTTTTTTATCGGCATTTTATTCAAATGAAATTCAAATCCTTTATTTAGCTTTTGTTTTGGCATATTCAGCTGTCGTGTCCATCCGCTTTTCTCTATTATTTTTTGGTCAACCCATGACTCTCAAAATTTTTCTCCTGTGGAAATAGCTACATCACACTATTGCCGGTACCGGTCCATCTGTTGTGATCTTTTCAGCAAATCCCACCCTTTTTTTAGGCTTAATTGATAAGAAACTCCTTTATTGAACCGAAATTCTAAAAGCAACACCCGCCCAGACAACGGTCCAAACATGTATTTTAACCTGTATATAGCCAAGTGCTATACATCAGGCACACCAACTGCATCAAGATGATTAAAGGAAGAAATGACCTGTTCATATTCCCCGATTTTCATTTAATTTAGAGCAATCAAGCTAATATACCCTGAATTTGTGAAACATGTGACATATTCCCCTGAATATCTGATAATTACAAATACATACATTTCATTCACCTTCAATACTCCACATGAATAAGGCACCTTTCTCATGAGCAAAAAAGCATTTGTTACCGGATCAACGGGGTTTCTTGGAATCAACCTTATCAATAAACTTCTGGAAAAAGGATGGACTGTCTACGCCCTGCATCGAGCGAGTTCCAATCTTAAACACTTAAGTGATCCAAAAATTAATCTGGTTCAAGGAAGCATCACAAACTTAGATTCCCTGAGAACGGCGATGCCGGATCAACCTGATGCGGTTTTTCACGTGGCTGGCAATACATCCATGTGGTCAAAGAACAACTCCGAACAATACGAAGACAATGTAGCAGGCACTGAAAACATGGTTAAATGTTCCATGGAAAAAGGGGCAAGGCGATTCATTCAAACTTCTTCCATAGGCGCATATGGAATCCATCATCACAGGATTGACGAAACAACACCTTCGAATGCGGCCAGTGGCCCCATTAATTACAACAGGACCAAGTTCCTGGGAGAAGAAGCGGTGAAGCAGGCAGCCAAAGAGGGTTTAAGCGCAATAGTCATCAATCCAGCCCATATAATCGGTCCATACGACGATCAGAACTGGGCGCAGCTATTGATGACGGTGCACAATGACGACCTGCCTGGCATTCCCGGTGGTAAAGGATCGTTTTGCCATGTAAATGATGTTGTTAATGCTCATATTGCTGCGGTGGACAGAGGAAACGTTGGTGAGAACTATTTGCTGGGTGGTGAGGAGGCAAGGTTTATTGATGTGATTAACATGTTACAGGATATGTTTGCCATGAAAAAATCGAGCAATGTGACTGCAAACTGGATCTTGAAACTAGGGTCTGTTGCGTTTGGAATTGCCTCTGTTTTTACGGGAAAAGAACCACAAGTTACTCCCGAGAAATTTGAATTGCTTACAGGTACTATTTGCTGTAACTTTGAAAAAGCCCAAAGGGATTTGGGATACCAACACAGGCCAATGAAGGAATCGTTCTCAGATTCTTATGCATGGCTCAAAAAGGAAGGCATTTTATAATATGGTCAATTCAATATATAAGGAAGGTTTATTTGAGGAAAAGGTTGCMCTGGTAACCGGAGGTGGTACCGGAATTGGACTGCGAACTGCCAAAGAACTTTCTCAGCTAGGAGCTCGGCTGGTGCTTGCCAGTCGAAAGAAGGAAAACCTTGATAAAGCTGTTGAAGAAATAGAGCAATCCGGGGGGAAAGCATTGGCTGTTGAATGCAATATACGCGATGAGGAGAGCATCGCAAAATGCGTAGAAACAGTTCTCAAGGAAGTTGGCAAGATTGATCTGCTGATTAACAATGCGGGCGGACAGTTCCCATCACCGGCAGAATCAATAAAAGCAAAGGGATGGAACGCAGTTATTGAAACAAATCTATCAGGCACCTTCTTCATGACAAAAGAAGTCTTCAATCAAAGCATGCGTGATAACAGTGGTGCTGTCGTAAATGTAATCGCCAATATGTGGAACGGMTTTCCMATGYTSTCTCAYACWGGWGCTGCGMGRGCAGGTGTTGACAATTTGACAAARTCCCTSGCCGTYGAATGGGGCAAATAYGGRGTRMGRATYAAYTCWGTCGCSCCTGGACTTATWCAYTCMAGYGGRCTTGACACKTACGACGAMATGTTCMRGGARCAYATCTTTAAAGCGGCNAAANAACAACCAAACTTTYAGATTGGGAACYGARGAGGAAGTTGCGAGYGCCATTCTTTAYCTRCTCTCACCTGCCGCTGCCTATATCACKGGAGAAACRGTMAGGGTAGATGNCGGGNGAATCTCTYTAYGCWCCRCTTTATCCWCCAATGGAAAACGACAAAAATCCAGCATTCAAGGACGAATAATATTAGGTGCGCATACTATATTCGTTAAGCGACATTTTTTTCTTTACTTTGYCSAATCAGAACATTCAATCCCYTTTTTATCAGGTATCTACTCTCACTTTCATTTATTTTATTTTGCATGACGGCGAATTCCCTGGTTGATACTCAAGGATAYATTGTAAAAGTCGGTGATAAGGCRCCRGACTTTGAAATGGATATGATCGATGGYACCAAAGCCAAATTATCGGATTATGCAGGTAAGATTGTAATGCTTCAGTTTACCGCCAGCTGGTGTTCMGTYTGYAGAAGAGAGATGCCWGTAATYGAGGAGGAARTCTGGAAGGTTAATCAGSATAAAAAYTTTGTTCTCATAGGAATCGATMGAGACGARCCRCTGGATGTGGTTATTGANTTTTGNSRAAAAAATGGGCGTWACCTACCCRTTGGCTTTGGATCCCGGTGCCAATATCTTTGGYCTYTTYGCYGATAAGAAATCSGGYGTTACCCGCAATGTAATCATMGATRAARATGGAAATATCGCATKCCTGACCAGATTATTTGAAAGAACAGARTTCGATGAAATGAAAGAAGTGATTCAAAACCTGYTGAACAACTAAACCCATAAGTCTTCTTACAAATGCCTGTCCTGAATACCAAAATAGATCCGAAATCAGAAAATTTCCAAGCCAACAAAGCCTGGATGGATAGCAAACTTCAAGAGCTYCGGGAATTGGAGAARAAGAGCAAGTGGCAGGGAGAAGATAAGCATGTTGACCGGGCGAAGTCCGATGGRAAAATGTTGGCCCGTGAACGCATAGATACATTATTGGATAAGGATTCACCCTATTTGGACYTRCTGCCTTTTGCGGGATATGGAAGAGAATCCTTCGCAATAGGTGGAACCATGAGTGCGGGAATTGGATTGGTGAGCGGAAATCTATGYATCATCATCGCAAATATTGCAACCATCAAAGGCGGAGCAATTGATCAGGTCACACTGGAAAAAGCAATGAGGCTCAATGAGATCGCTTTAGAAAACAGACTGCCRGCTATTTATCTTGTGGAATCAGCGGGGGCCAATCTTAAAGAGCAGCAAAATATCTTTAAYCTGGGAGGTACCAACTTTAGRGAAATTACGAGGCGATCSAAGGARGGTATACCRACAATATCTGTCGTGTTYGGCAACAGTACGGCCGGAGGTGCYTACATTCCGGGAATGAGTGACTATGTGGTTATGATTAAGAACCAGTCAAAGGTATTTTTRGCMGGCCCTCCCTTAGTCAAAATGGCCACCGGTGAGGATTCAACTGATGARGARCTTGGAGGAGCAGAGATGCACAGYAGRATATCKGGAGTGTCYGACTTCCTYGCAAAGGATGAGACACAGGCCATTGGCATTGCCCGGGAATTGATTGCAATGATCAACAARGACCATACRGTAAGCGAGTTCCCCCCCAAAGCAWAGCCYCCTAAGTTCGATGCCTCGGAAAACATGGGCATTATTACCGTGGATCACAAGCGKCCATTTGATATGAGGGATATTATTGCTCGYACGGTRGACAATTCAGAATTTTTGGAGTTCAAGCCCGAATATGGYCCYACCCTGGTAACAGGATACGCACATATCCACGGRTACCGGGTAGGAATTCTAGCCAATAATGGTGTGTTGGTATCAGARGCTGCGAACAARGGTGCTCACTTTATTCAGTTGTGCAATCGAAGTGATACACCGYTGGTGTTYTTTCAAAATATYGCTGGRTTCATGGTAGGTAAAAAGTATGAACARGGAGGAATTATCAAGGATGGYGCRAAGATGGTAAATGCGGTATCGAATAGCACGGTACCTGCCYTGACAGTAATGATCGGAAACTCCTATGGTGCCGGGAATTATGCCATGTGCGGAAGGGCCTTTCAACCACGATTTCTTTTCTCCTGGCCAAACTCAAAGATTGCCGTAATGGGTGCTCAACAATTGGCCGGAGTGATGCAGGTAATCCAGGTTAAATCKGGTAAACTTACCATWGAGGAAGCACAAGCTGGTGCAGAGGATCTSGCAAAGCARGTAGATGATCAATCCAGYGCTTTTTAYGCTTCMGGRCAGYTRTGGGATGATGGCGTGATCGACCCAGCCAAAACAAGAGAATATCTTGGAATGGGRCTTACTGTTATTYACAAYACCGAAGTGAAAGGCACGCACAACTTTGGTGTATTTAGAATGTAATATGCTCTACTCACCCGCGRCMCTCSAAAATTGGGACGATCAAATCTTTGCATATCTAATCGTAGATGTGACCGACCATGTACTGACGATTACATTAAACCGTGCTGAAAAGAAAAACGCCATGACTCCGGTTATGGTTACTGAAATAGCCTATGCCCTTGCATATGCCCGCCACAATTCAGATATCCGTGCCGTAGTCATTGAAGCAAACGGAGATACTTTCTGCGCCGGCGCAGATTTGAAAGCATTTATTGGCATTGAACCTGAACTTACAAATTCGACTATCCCTAACCCAGAGGAGGAAATTCTCATTGGAGAGTTGTTCATCAGACTTCATAAACCATGTATTGCAAAAGTTGCGAGTCCTGTATATGCGGGAGGATTTCTTCTCATCTGCGGCTGCACGCATGTTGTTGCTGCAGATACGGCTCATTTCAGTCTCCCGGAAGTGACGAGGGGGATTTGGCCAATGCAGGTTATGGAGAGCTTGCTCCAAATAGTTCCTGCCAGAAAAGTGCTGGATCTTTGCATGAGAGCCAACGTTTTAACAGGAGCAGAGGCAAAAGAATTCGGACTGGTTACACACAGCACCTCTGCTGATAAGCTCGATGAAGTTGTTGCTGAGTTGATTGAGCAGATCATTAAAAACTCACCCAATGCCATACATCAGGGACTCAAAGCCTACGATGAATTGCGCAGTATTGACAAAAGCGAAAAACACGCTTACCTGAAGAAGTTGCTCGTGGAAATGCTTAAGTCTGATGATGCAACTGAAGGAATTAAGGCATTTAAAGAAAAGAGAAGTCCCGTTTGGACGGGCAAATAAAAGACATGGCCGAAGATTCTATTCGTATTGCAGGTGGTCAGGGATTTTACGGCGATAGCCCTATGGCGGCCATTGCCATTGCCCAGGCAATGGCAGCGGATTATATTGTTCACGACGCCTTAGCCGAGCTTACCTTGTCCATATTGCAGAAGGACAAAATGCGTGACCCCAACTTGGGTTATGCCAGGGATATTGAGTTCATGGCCAAGACCTTATTCCCACTTGCGTATAAAAATGGGATCAGGATCGTTACAAATTCTGGCGGACTAAATCCGGAAATAGCCGCTAAAAAAGTGGCGGAGATCCTCAGTGCACAGGGTGTTTCAGGGGTCAAGATAGCCTCCATATCAGGTGATGATGTTCTCACAAAGCTGGATGAAATACAAGATCGAGGAAATAATCTTGCACATCTGGATAACGGTGAGCCATTTTCCTCAGTGGAGTATCAACCGACCCATGCCAACGTATATATTGGGGCACACTCCGTGATTGAGGCGCTCGACCAAGGGGCCGATATAATCCTCGCCGGACGCGTAGCTGATCCATGCCTCACGCTGGGAATTCTCGCGCATCACTTCAAATGGGATTTAGACGGGGATTTAGACAAACTGGCTTCTGGCATCGCCATCGGGCACCTATTGGAATGCGGGGGACAGGCTTCTGGAGGTAACGCATACTCAGAATGGCCCATGGACTACAAATTAAGCAATTTGGGATATCCAATTGCGGAGGTTTCTGAGGATGGGTCGGCCGTATTCTCCAAATTGGAAAGCCAGGGGGGCAAAATGAGTAGAAACACGTTACGGGAGCAATTGGTTTATGAAATCCACGACCCAGCCAACTATCTGACGCCGGACGTCACCGTGGACTTAACCGAGGTTAAAATTGAAAACCTCGAAGAAAACAAGGTTGGCTTTTCAGGGGTGAAAGGCAAACCACGACCTGAAAAGCTCAAGTTGACCATTGGCTTGATGGAAGGATACCTGAGCGAGCAATTCTTTTTCATGTCCTGGCCATATGCCTACAAAAAGGCAGTAAAAATGGTTGAAGCAGTCAAAGAAATTTGGACAAGTTTGGGACTTCCCCTTGATCGAATTGAACACAACTTCATTGGCCTGAATGGAATTCACGGTGCGGGAATTGAAATTGATGAAAGCCAGGTTGAGGATATCAATGAAGTGGGCGTCAGATTGTGCATCAAACACAAAGACGCCAAAATAGGGAAGCTGGCTATGCAGTCTATTGTGTGTCTCGGCCTCAATGGACCGCCTGGTGTTATTAGCAAACCTGGATGGGGAAAACCATCGACAGCGATGCTCAGTTTATGGCCCACCTTGGTTGATAGAGAACTGGTTCAGGAAAGAGTGGAAATAATAACATCATAAGATGAATAAGGTTAAACTTCTAAATATCGCTTCTGCCCGTTCCGGTGATAAGAATGACATCTGCAATATAGGTGTGATGGCCAACAGCGCTGAAGATTATGGAATCTTACTGGAACATCTGACTGCGGACAAGGTAAAAGCCCACTTTGGTGATTTGATCAAAGGAGAAGTTATCCGCTATGAATGGGCCTCAATTGAGGCATTGAACTTCGTTTGTCATCAAGCGCTGGATGGTGGAGGCTCCCGTTCCATGCGCATGGACACGTTGGGGAAAAATTTTTCCAGCCATCTGCTCAGATTGGAATTGGAAGTGTGATTCAATTTCACAGGTGAAAGAATACAACAAGAAACACCTGATTACGTTTCGCAAAAAATTGCGAAGAAACCTCACTCCTGCGGAAGCGGCGCTCTGGCCCCTGCTCAAGAATCGGCAAATCCTTGGTTTTAGATTTAGAAGACAGTTTTCAGTCGATAATTATATAATTGACTTCTTCTGTCCAAGAGCTAAGATTGCCATTGAATTAGATGGTGAAGTGCACTACCAAGTAGAAGCATTACAAAACGACAGAAAACGAGACGCTGATCTACATAAGATTGGCATCCAGGTATTAAGATTTGAAAACAAGCTGGTTTTTGACAACACATCGCAAGTAATTGATGCAATTGAAACTGCACTTAAGAACCGCTTGGACGAAGATAAAAGCTAACAATACCCCTCCGTCTTCTGGCTCCACCAGAAGACACCTCCCCTTTCTGGGGAGGAGCACATCTGGTTCAATAACCACAATGTGCTCTCCCCCTGGCAGGGGGAGTGGCCAAAGGCCGAGGGGGTAGGTCTTCTCCAACAAACACAAAAAAACTCATATTCGAAATGTATCCTACAATTTCCTCACAAATTCTTTGTAATTTTACTCTGCATGCAGAGCATTTCTAATATCTAAATAACATCACATGTCATCAAGCCCATTTACCGAAGAGCACGAACTGCTCAGACAATCCGTTCAGAAATTTGTAGCTAAAGAAATTACACCCAACGTTGACGAATGGGAAAAAAATGAACACTGTGAAAAAGAAGTGTTCAAAAAAATGGGTGAAAAGGGCTTTTTCGGGGTTAGTTTTCCGGAAGAGTACGGCGGCGGCGGTATGGATTTTTGGGGTGCGGTGGCAGTTATCAGGGAATTGGCCTACGCAAACGTAGGTGGTCTTTCAATGTCCCTGTATGCACATACCTACTTGCCTCTTCCCCTTCTTGTTGCACTCGGTACAGATGAGCAAAAACGAGATTATCTTGTTCCTGCACTGGCTGGTGAGRAGATTGCAGCGCTAGCCATTACAGAACCTGGAGCAGGATCAGATGTGGGAGGGATTACTACTACTGCTAAAGACATGGGCGACCATTACATTCTCAATGGGTCCAAGATGTTTATCACCAACGGAAACCTGGCTGATTTTATAGTGGTAGTGGCGAGGACTGGCGAAGGAATGGATATTACCCTGCTGATTGTTGACACCAACACGGAAGGGTTCTCTTCAATCGCTGTAAAAAACAAGTTGGGAATGGACTCCTCTGATACGGCTCAGCTGTTTTTTGAAGATTGCAAAATACCTAAATCCGCGGTCGTGGGTCAGCAGGGAAATGGATTTTACTATATCATGAACAATTTTCAAGAGGAGCGTTTGCTCGCAGCAGTGACGGGAATGTATGTGGCTGAATGGGCGTTGGGGAAGGCCAAGAAGTATTCCCTGGAACGAAAAGCTTTCGGTCGGGAAATTGGCAAGTTCCAGGTGATCAGACACAAGATTGCACAAATGGCGATTACGGTTGAAGCTTGCAGGTCGATTTCATTTCGGGCTGTTACAGAATTCATTGAGCATGGAAACAAAGCGGAGACCATTATAACCATGGCAAAAGCGTTTGTATCAGAAGAATCAATAAAAGTGATCAACGAGGCATTGCAAATACACGGTGGTGCCGGATACATTGAGGATTACGGAATTGCACGAGCCTGGAGAGATGCAAGACTGCTTACTATCGGAGCAGGAACAACTGAAATCATGCATGAAATCCTGGGAAAGGTGATACTCGATGAAGTGAAGCATACTGATAAACTCGGTAAGTCAGCTGTTGAAGTTTAAGTGCAAACCCACCTGACTGAAAAGCAGATTTGACTTTATTCTTCCCCGCTCATACATGCCCATGAGGCATGTTCCTGGCAAGCTGATTCAGCCATGACCAGGCGAAACATGTGCAATCACATCAGGAAACGTGACACTCAAGACCGCAAAGACGGTCGATTTATTGAAGGAGAAGTTTCTTTGTAATCACACCTTCATCCGCAACCACCTTTACGTAGTACAACCCCCTGGCATATTGGTCTAAGTTCACCTCCCGGCTGAAACTGCTCTTGGATACCTTCACTTCTTCTGTGTAAATCAGCTTCCCGGTGAAGTGATAGACAGAAATAGTTAGCTGAGCCTTGTGCTCCAAATCCAATGCTAACGTAAATTCACCACTGCTGGGATTTGGATAGATCTCACACCCGAAAATAAAGTCTTGAGACATGACACCCGTGAAGCTMGCAATAACAGATATCGACGAACATCCATTATTATCAGTTATTGCTACCTGATAGAATCCATTCTGGGTTGCAACATRAATTTGGTTTRYAGCTCCCTGAATAGTATCGCTGTTGAAAAACCACTGATAGSTGCTCGCARCTGTGTCGCAGGCCAGAGAATTTCCYGCTTGMGWAACRGTGGGGATAGCGGGGTTTGTATTGATAATCARCACCATATTATCTGTGGCTACACCACATGATCCCCCCGGATCATCGGTAGTTATGGTCAAGACTGCAGTTCCTGCAGTTATATCGAAAGAAGATGGTGTATAGGTAGCTGTTAACGAYGTGTCATYGTCAAAGGTGCCGCCYCCAGAACTCATCCAGGCTATGCTGGTGGCGGTTCCGCCCATCGTTCCTGCTAAAATATAAGTTCCCCCYTCACATATTGTATCATCCACCCCCGCACTTGTCACGGGAGCTCCCGGTGCGGAAATCRTTAATGTACTCCCATTTACCATACAACCATTGACATCGGATATTGCTATATCATAATTGCCAGTACCCAATCCTGTAAATCCCCCACTACCGAAAAAATTTGCTCCTCCATCAATCGAATACAGCAGTGGTGCTGTACCCCCGATAGCGGTAATGATGATGGTTCCATCATTGACACCGCAAGCCGTGGCATCCGTTGCTATTTCACTGTCAATTGAAGGCAACGCGGTGACGGTGATMATTACACTGGATGTATCAATACAGATGCTGTCMCCAGCAACTAAGCTAATGGTATAAGTHCCGGCGATGTTAAAAGTCCTKGASRCATYTGYRRYAGTCGAAAAGCTCAGACCATTCTCCAGCCAATTATAGGTTGTGGTATTCAAACTGGTATTTGTGAAATTGACAGTTCCACCTTCACATACATTAGCTGAACTTGATGTAAATGAGGAGGTAACATTGCAATTCAAAACAAGCACTACGGTAGCAGTATCCACGTAAGTACAACCGTTGGCATCGGTTACCGTGACGATATAAGCTCCCGAAGCCAAATTTAGTGCCGATGCAGTTACCTGAGTTGGAGAAGTATTCCATGAATACATATATGGGGCCGTTCCACCAGTCACAAGTATGGTTGCAATTCCATTTGCTGATCCGTCATCATCAGTAGTAGTTATAATTCCCGAAAGTGGCGGAGGGCTGCCAATTGTTACTGTTGCAGTGGCCGTATTTAGTGCCCCATCTGTTATCGTTACGGTATAGGTAATATCACATAACCCCGTCGCCGTTGCATTGGTTTGGGCCAGCGGATCATCCCAGAGGTAAGTGTATGGTAACACACCACCTAATCCACTGACAGTCGCCGCTCCACTACAATTTCCGGAGCAGACCATATCTGTGGACGATGCTATCAATGCTATTACCGAATTACCTATATCATAATTGGCAGAAATTACGTTGCCGGCAGGAGCGTCCGTTTCCAATTCAGCTATGGGTAGATTTTGACCGTTTGTCCACCATTTATATAGATATGATGTGTCAATCCCCGGGTTATCCAGACCAATSMTTASTTGTGTAACCKRAGAGGGAACAAAGCCCCATCCAAATGGCAGTGTCGCAAYAAATACATTACAACCGGCTGGRTCGCTACAATAAGCCCATAYGCTGTCAATTGTTRTTTCGGTGTAGAATTGCCTGAGGCTATTGAACGTTCCCGCTGGTGTTGAAACGTTTCCATATGCGTCGATAACACTCGTAATATWACTGTTGTGACTGAGGCGTATTGAATCAAYATTCGGTACAGGMAAAGCTAAAGGYGCTGCATCAATAGTGGTGATATACGCAGAAGCATCAGTAAATGAACTTCCGTCCGTCGAGGGAAATTCAATCAGTTTGTGCGTTGGGTTATTTACCAATGATACCTGCAAACCAGCACCAAATGGATCTGCACCGTAACTACCATCTACGGTAACATTGGAAACTGAGGTGTTTTGGTAATATATAGGATCAGTACCATAGGCCAGGTTTGAAGCTGTAAAATCTGCAGCTCCCGATGTTGTACTGGGGTCGATAAAGTCGATAGAGTCGAGATAGTCAATTTGGATAGTCGTAAAATCCCATGTTTGGGCGCCAACACCACCAACGCTAAGAGCCAGCGGTGCTATTGTGTCAACTCCTCTAACGAGTGAATCTCCAATACTGGCATAATCCGGCAAACTGAGCGTTATTTGCGATTTAGCCTCATTTAGACTCAAAAATGAACATAGTATTGCTAAAACAAAAAGAGATGGGGATTTCATAGTTATTTTGATTGGATGATCCATAAAGGTAGTAAAAAAGCTTTATTTCCTATCTTTGCAGTTACTACTCACAACCCAAAACACACCACGTAGAATGAAAAAATTACTGCTGTTCTTACCATTGTTTATTCCACTCATGCTAACTGCACAAATCAGCATTGTATCATCAGATATGGCYGTTATYGGAGAAACSATYYCGMGACAACAGGACACACTTCCCACCGTCAATGAGGGCAATGCGGGAGCAAATCAAACCTGGGATTTCAGCGGCGTAGCGTCGCATGTTTTGGTAAACACCTCTATTCTAGCGCCCAGTTCCACACCGTACGCTGCAGATTTTCCAAGCTCTAATTTGGTGATGACCAATGATAACCTGGGCTTTATTTATTTCTCTATTGATGTCAATAATCTGATAACCACAGGTGCAGCTGGCGATCTGCTGGGGACAGGTGAAATCATCAAGGCGCCATTCAATCCTGATCTTACACTTAACCAGTACTCAACAGACTATGGAGACAACTTTATAGACACATATAGTTTCGATGTAACAGCGGATGGTTCATCATTTAGCATAGTTACAGATTCGATAAGACTGAAACACAGTGGTATTGTGTACGACACCGTAGATGGATGGGGAACGACAATTATCCCGACAGGTTCTTATAATTCGCTAAGGGTCAAGAGAGTGGAAGACGCCATTGACTCGATATGGACAAAGGCACCGGACCTGGGTTTTCCCTTCCCTCCTCCGGACTGGATTTTCTTAGATGCATTTACAGATACGAATACTACGTATACCTGGTTGGCCAAGGAGGGGAAATTGGCGATAGCAGAACTGAATTTTGACTCTCTTGACAACCCCAATGTCCTTACCTGGACCTTGATACCAGCGATTCCGGTGGCCRATTTTTCTYWTACRGATAATGGGAGCGGTGGATACACCTTCACTGATCAATCCAGCAATACGCCAACCASCTGGCTTTGGGATTTCGGAGATGGTAATAYRTCGGCAGCCCAAAATCCGGCCTATCAGTACGCYGCGGATGGGACTTATACGGTTTGTTTRRYAATTTTTAACGCTTCTGGAGCTGATACTGTTTGTTCCACGGTGGTTGTGACTGGTGTTACAGGAAATCCACCACCCATTGCCAATTTCTTATTCACCCAAAATGGAACAGGACTATTGGACTTTACAGATCAGTCCTTTAATCAACCTTTTCTATCATGGGGCTGGGACTTTGGAGATTTAACTACATCAACTGCACAAAATCCGACACATCAGTACGCAAGCAATGGCACCTACACAATATGCCTTACGGTGACGAATGCGAATGGCAATGATCAGACCTGCCAGACTGCAATCATTACTGGAATTGGAGGGGGACCCGTAGCGCCGGTTGCTTTATTCTCCTGGCAAGATGGTGGTGGAGCTCTTATTAATTTCACTGACCAAACGTCAAACACACCTATAAGCTGGGCATGGGATTTTGGTGATGGGGTTATGTCAACCGTGCAAAGTCCGGTTCATCAATATSCTGCAACAGCAACGAARTACAATGCATGTTTGACAGCCACCAACRGCGCTGGAAGCGATACCTATTGCGATTCTGTTATTTCCCCGGACAGTATTATAACACCTGGTATTGAGAAGATGGATTTGGGTTCATCAGTTCACGTTTATCCGAATCCCGCACTGGATTATGTGCAAATTGAGATGGAAGATGGTGGAGGTGGACAGTTTGTATTCTCCCTYTACAATGCACTGGGACAGCGCGTSCTCCWGGAGGCTGCTGGTATTTCTGYCGGGCAAATTTGGAATATCGGATTGGAACAAATGCCACAAGGCAGCTATTTTTACCTGYTGTTGAATCAGGMAACAGGAGCCCAAAGCAGCGGCAAACTGGAGATAAGATGACAAAGTTCCTTAAACAGTGTTTTGTTTTCTGYGCTCTTTTTAGCAGCCTACCGACCTRGGCCYAGTTTTCACATCCAATTAAATCAGATGCMGTGGCARTAATGTCAAGAACGCTGATTGTAGAGCTYGATGAAGARGAYCCSAAGGAAATAAARCGGTTGACCAGGAAAGAAAAGAAGAACCCGGGYGTAACTGCAATTTACAGGAACAATATCAAATTGCACAATGAGGCATTGCAGGAATATTTACCCAAGTACTGGAAACTCCATGACAAGATAGAGTTCAGGAAGCCAGCGGAAGTTTGGGCGCTTATAAAAGCAAAAGATGAGAATTATGCGATCTTACAGGTGGCAGAACACCAGGAGGCACAAGTGCATCTGCGGGGCGCTTACACCTTCAGTGTTTATACATTCAGCATCTATCTCGCAGAAAGGGCCAAACAAATCTATCGATGGCAGATAGATCGGGTGAATGAAATATCGGATAAAGACGGCAAAGTCGTAGGTGCAAARATCTACAAGGGGAAATACGTATTCAAAATTTCGCTTCGGTCAACCTGGTTATCAGAGAGTGATTACCACTTCGTTTTCAAGCAGTTCGAAAACAACATAAATCAAGCAGCTAAAACAGGTAAAGAGGCAAAGATCATGAGAGGAGAGTTTTACATCCCRAAAATYCCAGCAGCAAGAATCAATACCCTTAAAACCAAAACCCTTTTGATACCTMAGGAGATATTGCATGAGGAAGTGACAGCCAAGGAKCTTRGTGYCATTTATAAACACCCGTTTGARATTACAACTTTAGCTAARGAGAAGGATANTTTTATTCAATACTGCTGAATCACATGCGTTTATCCATTATGTGTGGTCCGACAAACACAGATCGTTTTTGTACATGGCAGTTGATGCKACSAGTGGTGAAATYCTRGCAGTTTTCAGTGATGGAAGTCTTGGTTTTGGGTTTGTGGAAACACCTTTAAGCAGCTCAGATGCACATGGTTTGCTGGGCTTTAGATCAACCCTTGCAATGGGTACGCTGCACTTCAAAGGGCTAAATATGTACATCAACAAGAAAACAGATTGATTGCTTCAACTGCTGCTTACTCATTTAACACAGACCAGAGAGGGTTGAGTAGCGGAAGCGTAATTCAGCAAGGGTTTAAAACCTTCAGATAATCATGCATAAAAAAGGCCCTGGTTTCCCAGGGCCTCGCTAATTACTGAGCCTGTGCAATGCACAAGTGGCTCCAACAAGTATTACCGGGAGATGAACTGATCTGCCTCCGTAGATCCATTCAATGCWATGGTAGATACCTGTCCTTGGGTAATAGCGTTCTGTACTTCATCAAAATACCCTGTCCCTACAAATGTTTGGTGCTTCACAGCTCTAAACCCGCTCTTTGCATTCTCAAACTCTCTTTCCTGTAGTTTAGAATATGCAGCCATGCCCTCCTCCTTATAGGATTTGGCCAATTCGAACATACCGTTGTTTAAAGAATGCCATCCAGCAAGAGTGATGAACTGGTACTTATAACCCATTTCTGCAAGTTCCTCTCTAAAGTTTCTCATTGTGGTATCATCCAGGTTTGCTTTCCAGTTGAAGGAAGGTGAACAGTTATATGCCAACAACTTTCCAGGGAACTTATCGTGAATTGCCCTGGCAAACTTCCTGGCTTCAATAAGATCGGGCTTTGATGTTTCACACCACAATAAATCAGCAAAAGGTGCATATGCTAAAGCACGATTAATCGCCTGATCAAGACCGGCATTTACATAGTAAAAACCCTCTGGAGATCGCTCACCAGTTARGAAKAGGTGATCACGAGCATCAATATCAGATGTAAGCAAATTCGCCGCATTRGCATCTGTACGGGCTATRATAAACGTATCAACACCCTCCACATCAGCAGCCAATCTCGCAGCCTTCAGTTTATCCACAGCTTCTGAAGTTGGAACCAGTACTTTGCCACCCAGRTGCCCGCACTTCTTTGCAGAACTTARTTGGTCTTCAAAGTGAACCGCYGCTGCMCCTGACTTGATCATGTTCTTCATCAGCTCAAAAGCATTYARGTTTCCACCAAAGCCCGCTTCAGCGTCTGCAATGATCGGTACGATCCAGTCCTTTTGCGTATTGCCTTCCATCCAATGGATTTGATCGGTGCGCATAAGGGCATTGTTAATCCTTCGGATTAAAGCCGGTACGGAATCTACAGGATACAATGATTGATCCGGATACATSGTCTCAGCMGTRTTYGAATCRCCTGCTACTTGCCAGCCWGAGCAATAAATMGCTTTGAGCCCCGCTTCTACCTCCTGGATGGCCTGATTTCCCGTTACYGCGCCCAATGCGCAWACGGTCTCACCMTTGTTCAACATATTCCAAAATTTCTTTGCTCCCAACTTTGCCAATGTRTGTTCAATCCTWACTGATCCGCGAAGRTTCACAACGTCCTCAGCTCTATAAGTTCGCTCTATACCTTCCCATCTATCGTCAGAAGMCCACTTCACYACCAATTCATTCACTTGCTCTTGCCTGGTCATTTTATTGAAATTTAATGTTAAACRCTTGATTGATTTCTATTTGTAACCATAYGGGAATTCCTCAATCGTYGGATATCCCAGGTCAATATGTTCCTGTCCTTTTATTTCGTTACTGGTTGGAGCTAAGCCATCATATTCATCTGATGCCCACTCTCGTTCMGTTATTTGTATKTGATTGTCCATKTGCTGAGTAATTSGAKATTAATTGTTAWCAGTTCARGTGTTKRTAGGCAGGRAGYGTMAGGAACTCTTCRAAAGTTTCGCTCGTGACYAACTCATCAAATATCCTGGCAGCGAGCTCATACTTACCGGAATTGTATCTCGTCTCGCCAACCAACTCTTTTATTTTATTCAGCTGCTGCGGCAAAAGTGWTTTGTACAATTCCATGGTGATTGGCCGACCGTCACTTAGTACAGCCTTGCGGTTATTGAGCCATTGCCAAATCTGCGATCTGGATATCTCWGCGGTGGCTGCATCTTCCATTAAATTGTAGATTGGAACGCATCCGTTGCCTCTCAACCAGGATTCAAGGTATTGGATCGCCACATCGATATTCAGCTTCAAGCCCTCCTCGGTAATCGTACCCTCCGGCATTTTTATCAGATCCTCRGCGGTAACCTCAACATCCTCACGTTTTTTATGAATCTGATTGGCCAGGGGCATGTGCTCATCAAAAGCATCCAATGCGATTTGAACCAATCCCGGATGTGCTACCCAAGTGCCATCGTGCCCATCCCTTGCTTCCCTGGTTTTATCCGCTCTCACTTTCTCCAATGCCAACTCATTTGCCTCAGGATCATTCTTAATTGGAATTKGYSCWGMCRKYSSMCCYRYKGYMYKWSCWSMCCGRRSRYSRCAAGNYYKWWRWWAMCASYRWSGWMTAYKYYSTCRKAAAGTCGRTGGTCATRGTGACTTTCGCCCTATCTGGAAGGATGAATCCTGGCCTGTTTTTGAATCTTTTAATAAATGAAAAAATATAGTCCCACCTTCCGCARTTCAGTCCCGCTGAATGCTCTTTTAACTCCCATAATATTTCGTGCAATTCAAAGCTGGCAAGAATAGTCTCAATCAAAACGGTGGCTTTGATCGTGCCYTGAGGTATTCCCAATTCATCCTGAGCAAAAACAAAYACATCGTTCCACAGRCGCGCTTCCAAATGATTCTCCAGYTTCGGSAGATAGAAGTATGGGCCRGTTCCCTTTTTGAGCAAGTTAAAAGCGTTGTGAAAAAAGTACAATCCAAAATCAAACAGSGATGCACTYATAACCTYRCCATCTATAAGTACATTCTTTTCCTCAAGGTGCCAGCCCCTGGGACGAACCATTAATGTGGCAACTTCCTCATCCAATTGATAGAACTTTCCGTTACTTTCATTTTTGAAAGTAATCGTACCATCGACWGCRTCTCTTAAATTGATCTGTCCRTTGATTGCATTYTCCCAGGTTGGAGCATTGGAATCCTCCAGGTCAGCCATGAACACTTTGGCTCCGGAATTGAGTGCGTTGATGATCATTTTTCGCTCTACCGGMCCGGTAATCTCAACCCTTCGGTCGGYAAGATCATTGGGAATTGGATTGACTGTCCATTCAGTTTCWCGWATRTTYTTYGTCTCAACCAGAAAATCCGGAAGTTGACCAGCATCCAACTCAGATTGCTTTACCACCCTTGCGGCCAGVAGCTCYCTCCTTCGTTTATCAAATAATTGRTGMAGCTTTCCGACAAAGCTYAARGCTTCAGGAGTCAGAATACCTTTAAATGCCTCGTTTTGSTTRCCGAGAACCTCAATTTTCAATTGTTCATCCAAGATTGCASTCATGCTAKTTATCCCACTTGATTGTTAATGATGVAAANNNCTAAACATAGCGAATAAYATATCCTAGCGAATTTTCGCTTATTTTATGTTTTTCTCAAATTTCTTATATTTGCCAGATMWMATGATTTCYCAAAATCAAATAGTTCGGCTCATTTTCGGGCTCAAAATAAAGCAGCTTCGGMAAAAGAGGRAGCTCTCGCCRCAACAATTATCAACTGCATGTGGCYTGTCAAACTCTTACCTCAATGAAATTGAGAARGGCAAAAAGTACCCCAAAGCSGATAAAATAATGACGCTGTCAGMGGCTTTAGGCGTTCCCTACGATGAGTTGGTCTCACTTAAGCTCACAAAAAARCTAGAACCRATCTCAGAGCTRCTCAACTCTCATATTATAAAGGAGTTTCCYCTGGAAATGTTYGGGATTGAGCCTGGCAAACTGGTTGAGCTTATCGCAAATGCCCCAACCAGAATGAATGCATTCATCAGCACCATCATGGAAATCGCCAGGAATTATGAGATGAGACAGGAACACTTTTATTTTGCCTCTCTCCGATCCTATCAGGAGATGCACGAAAACTATTTTGARGAACTGGAGGAAGCCGTGAGCACCTTTTTAAAAGAGTATAAGATAAAGTGGTCTGCTCCCTTCGACAGGAAACACCTGTATGATATACTTGAGCAGAAATTCGATTATACAATCGACAAAACGCAGCTGMAGGCRAACAATGAGTTGCAATTATTCAGATCYGTYTATTTAAAAGATCAGAAGAAGCTACTCATCAATGAYGACCTGGCTGAATTCCAGAAGGGATTCTTGCTGGGRAGAGAACTTGCATACAATTAYCTGGAYCTGMRGGAAAGRCCACTGACSACGCCACCCTATAAAGCCGATTCATTTGAGGAAGTRCTCAAYAACTTCAAAGCYTCCTACTTTGGCGGAGCATTGTTRTTAAACAGAGAAGARATAATCTCTGATATTCARGACCTTTTTGCAKCCGAAAAATGGAGCGAAAAGAAACTGCTYAAACTYCTCGAYAARTATGAGGCATCTCCGGAAATGTTCTTGCACCGTTTCACCAACCTGCTGGCCAAATTCTTTGGAATTAAAAACTTGTTCTTCCTTAGATTCACGCATTCGGAAAAGACCAAAAAGTTCACGCTAACCAAGGAATTGCACCTCTCTCGCTTGCACAATCCTCACGGCAATGAATTACATGAGCATTATTGCMGAAGGTGGCTTTCATTGAGTACCATCTTTCAGCTCAAGGATAAAATGCRGCAAAGYGATACAAAATCGATTGCCGGGGTCCAGATCTCAAAATACTGGGGAACTGACAACGAGTATTTATGCATCTCACTCGCCCGTCCCAATCACCGGACGCCTGATGAGCAAGTCAGCGTGACAATAGGCTTTTTGATCAATGAAAATCTCAGAAAAAAGGTAAAATTCCTAAAGGACAAAAAAATTGCGACAAAGTGGGTCAATGAGACCTGTGAGCGATGCCCGATAAAAGATTGTGCTGAAAGAGCAGCCAARCCCSATGTAGTGAGRGATGAAAAAAGAGTTGAGGTTATTGAAGATGCATTAAAACTATTAAATTAGGGACAGCTTTATGAAARCAYTRACTCAAATAARGYCTGTAYTCCTYTCMTTBMTSGGATTGTKCRYRKCRTGYTTYRYBCTGGSRCARAACMCCATCCCGAACGCAGGCTTTGAGAATTGGACTACCTCAGGAAATTATGAGGACCCGGATGGCTGGTTYACYCCGAATCAAGGAACATCGTTGGCTGGCGTTGAAACAGTGACCAAAACCAGTGACGCACACAGTGGCAATTACGCGATCCGGCTGGAGACCAAGAATGTAATTATGGAGACAATTCCCGGAACTGCAGTAGCTGGAGTGGTAAACCTCACTTCACTTCAAATTGACCCGGGATTTGCTGTCTCCTCAAATCCYATTACGCTTGATGGKTGGTACAAGTACCAGCCRTTTMTARTTGATGYRGGTTCTGTTGAGRTCTTGCTATCTAAGTGGAATCCAACTTTAAAGGTGCGTGAGCCSGTKGGYTCAGGRATATTTGTCCAACCTTTGACGATCARCACWTAYACGAGCTTTTCCATTGACATAATCTATRTTTCATCTGATACGGCTGACACGGCAATCATCACATTGTTATCAGGATCTTACACCAATCCACCKGGAAGCGTGCTGTTTGTGGATGATCTTAGCTTTACTTTTCCACCTCCGCTCCCAGTGAGCGTGAAAGACTATGAAGAATCAATTGAYATAGTCGTATACCCTAATCCMGCYTCTGATTAYATTTACATARCTGCRCYGRATTCTGATGTCGCTTTCTTTAAAATGCGAGATATGCAGGGAAGGTTGRTCAGAACAATGCCWGTGCATTCTCAGYAYATAGAAGTTGATTTAAAGARCATCGSGAASGGACAGTACGTTTACACACTTTTGAATCCATCAGGAAATACKATACAACGAGGAACTTTTCTTRTCGGGAASTAGGAACTGTGCGATTTAGGCTTCCAGCCCCAGGATCTTAAAACCCCGTCCGTGTACATTGACAATCTCCACAGAAGAATCAGCCTTCAGGTACTTTCTCAATTTGGTGATGTAAACRTCCATRCTSCGTGCATTGAAGTAGCTATCATCACCCCAGATCATCTTCAARGCATGGACGCGTTCGGTAACTTCGTTGCCACCGACACATAAAAGGCCCAGCAGGTCTGATTCCTTAGACGTGAGCTTRACTTCTGATTCTCCATGACTCAACAATTGGCGATCAAGGTCAAATTTGTATTTCCCAATGGTGAARKAAGTTTTCTTCGGAACACTTTTCATATTGGTACTTCTGCGCAARATGGCRTTCATTCTGAGCAGAAGTTCTTCCATACTGAACGGCTTSGTAACATARTCATCYGCACCGACCTTGAAGCCCTCCAAAGTATCAGCCTTCATGGATTTTGCCGTAAGGAAGAGTATAGGAATAGCTTTGTCCATTTTGCGGATCTCCTTCGCAAGCGTAAATCCATCCTTTATGGGCATCATTACATCCAGAATACAAAACTGGAATCCTCCCTTCACAAACAGGTCAAGTCCAATTGACCCATTCTTGGCCAACTCAGCTTCATAGCCCTTCAGTTCTAAATACTCYTTTAAAATAGTACCCAGATTAGGATCATCCTCTGCAACAAGAACTTTTATCTTATCCATGACTGTAAGGTAAGAATATTTCAAATTTCGACCCGTGAYCGAGTTGGCTWGAAACCTGAATGCTGCCATTGTGCTTTCTGACAATTGCATCCACATAGTTTAATCCCAAACCGAATCCCTTTACATTGTGAATATTTCCCGTAGGAACCCTATATAATTTATCAAATATCTTCCTCTGATCATTTTTGCCAATGCCAATGCCATCGTCTTCGCATATAATTTGAATGCCACCGGTAGTGTGAACAGATTTTATTCGAATTTCAGGATTTTCCTTGCAGTATTTGTTGGCATTGTCAATCAAATTGGCAATYGCGTTGGTCAAATGCAAAGAGTCCCCACGCAGTACTTCAACTCTCGCCGATAGATCCGTGGTTATTTTACCACCGTTATTCKCCACCAGCAATYTCATCTTATCCACCGCAGCAAGGATGGTCTCATTTATATTGAGATCCTCCATTTTTATCTCAAAAGTCTCCCTTTCCAGGACTGCAGATTGAAGCACTTCTTCAACCAGATTACCCAACCTTCTGTTCTCAAAACTAATCATGGAGACATATTTATTCAGCTGAGCCTCCGACTTTTTAATGTCTTCTTCTCCAATCGCCTCGCATGCCAATGCAATCGTCGATATTGGCGTTTTCAACTCATGGGTCATATTATTGATAAAATCATTTTTGATTTCTGAGTCCTCTTTTTGCTTCAATATTGTACGAACAGYATAATAGAAGCTCAATATTATGGCAAGGGTCAACAAACCCGAAAGTGACAGGATACCCCACATAGTYTTCAGGAGGTAYTTGCGTTTTGCMGGGAAACGAATTTTCAAAAAGGCCGGATCMGAAACCARRCTACCYGGAAAGAGATTGACCTTGTATCGGGAATGGATCACTTTTTTCTCRTGCYTGGAAAGTGGCTCATCRAATATGGGCATGTTAGCGGCGTCGAATACCCCGAATTCATACGGTTGATTGATACCATTGTCCACAAGTTCTGCSAGGAGGAAAGAATCAATCACCACGGGATCCAGCCTATTGTGTGCCCCCCCCTGAATATCAATTAACACCATCTCCTTCATCACCTCCTTTACGACAGAAAGTTTATGATTAATGGCAGCAGTATCTACCGTGGCCAATTCCGCCTTTTCCAATAATTTTCCGGAGTCCATCTCCAAAATATGCTCATCAATATTGATTCTAAAATTGAAGAAATCATTAATGTCATCTGAAAAAAATGCTTCCGCCATATTTCGCAATCCCTTCCKCATGCTGTCCGGATTGAATTCTTTGTGCATTTCAAAACTGAAATGCTCGGTGAAACCCCTKGGTCTTTTTTTCTCTAAAACAACAATGCGTGAAGACATTGAATCAGCCATAGCTCTGGTCGATTCCTCAATGCTGTCAATTCGCTTATTCAGGTTTTTCAGTTTRCTGAACAGCTTCGACTCGAACCCAAAGCCCTTGACCATATTCAGGGCCTCCTGCTTTTCCAGGTTAACAACCACATCGCCCAACGCATCGTTGACCGCCATGTCAAATTGCTGCTCCTTTAAAGTGATGGCATTGTGAATCCAATACAGCTGTACGGCTATTAAACCGACCATGGCAAGAGTTACCAAGGCTATTATAGATGTCAACTTGGTCTTATTCATATAGCAAACTTAGGTTASAATGACAGAAATACACKGGYTTTAACATTMTTTAACACTTGTTAACTATGTATTAACACYAAGGGRYCGTTGATWSRTTTASGTTTGTRGYGAAATAATTTTCTAATCAAATCTGTNCCCCCTTGGCYGACCMAAAAACTYTAAGCATGAAAATCTTTAAMCGCATTAATCCRAACGTAAAATGGATMGCMGGAGTATTCACAGTTATTGGCTTAATGGTCTTCACGACCGGTTATACCATAAGCAATGCATTTTCAGATGATGACAAGATCATCGTCAAAATTATGAAGATCAACAACGGCGATACCACTGTAATAGAGCGTGAGTTCACCAACATGGAAGAGTTAGAGGCCCTGGAACATGAGATGAGTGGTGAAGATCTTCACAACCTGGGGATGAAAATGTGGTTTTTTAGCGATAAGCAGGACAAAGATGATTCTGATCAGAAGGCCAAAGACTTCAAATTCATCATTGAGCACGGAGAGGCATCAGGAGATCATAAGATTCACAAGAAAATCATCATTTGCAGCAACGGGGATACAGTAGAAACTGCTGACTTCAATTTTGACATGGAGAAGATGCACCGTGTAATGGCTAAAGCTTTTCATCACATTGATGAGATGGACTTCAATTTCAACTTTGATTTCAATGACAGCAYRCATTTCGAGTATCATGATTTCAATGATGAGGAATTTCAGAGGAAACTGGAAAAGATGGAGAAACACATCGAAAAAGCCATGGGTAACTTTCAGTTCAACTTTGAGATAGATGAAGACAGCATCCGAAAAGACTGCAGGATCATCGTGAAGTCATTCCCACAGGATATGGATCATATGGAAAAAATGATGGAGGATATCATTATTGAGATCAAGATCGAAGGGGATGAAGAAGACGGGGAGAAGAAAGTAGTAAAGCACGTTGTTAAGGTTTATACTGCAGATGACAATGAAGATGAGCAATTCAAAGTCGCGCCGAAAAACCAACTTGAGATTACCGATTTGACCGTGTATCCCAATCCGGGCAATGGAGAATTCAAAATCATATTTGAGCTTGCGTCAAAAGGTCAAACAGAGGTGGAAATCAGAGATATCAAAGGTGGTGTTGTTTTCCACGACGAATTCAAGAATCCCAAAAATGGTTCCTACTCCAGGAAAGTAAACCTGGAGGGATCTGCCAAAGGGATTTAYATCCTGACTRTWAAGCAGGGTRAMAAGCTAGCYAAYAARARGCTAATAATTAGGTGATTGGGAGTGGTTTCTCAGATGTCCTCGCCGCGCACACTCATGCGTGGGGGGGACATCATTTTTAATGGACTATGAACTTTCCGGCCAGACCAGTTCTGGTTTCAGAATTGTCCAACCCACCAGGAATAAACAACTGGTAAAAATAAACACCAGGCTTAAACTGACTTCCATCAATTACAATATCACCTGATTGGAGCTCGTCGATAAGGAGAATCTCCTTTCCCAAGAGGTCATAAACTTTCAATGTACCTCCCATCACTTCGATATCATCGGAAATTGATATCCGCGCAGATTCACTAAAAGGATTGGGATATATTTTGACCAACGCCCGATCTTCCAAACCATCTTCATCAACGCCAATCAATGAACTTTTGGTAAAGTGCATATAGGTGACGAACATTTCATCATTGTTGGTCAAGCCAAAGTTGACAATATTGCCACTAAAGTTATTGTATGTTGCTTCGTGAATGAGGCCATCGTTTTCCATATCAACTGCTAACAAGGGGTCAAATTCATGAACAGCTGGGTGCTGCCACTCGTAAAATCCCTGGTTAAATGTATAGTCAGTATTGAAATCTCCTTCGTAAACCTGCTGTCCCTTGGTTCCATCTGAGTTCCTTAAAAAGATATCATAATCAACACCGTACTGGTGCGTATGTGATTGGAGTATCCAAATATTCCATATCTCATTTGTATCCGGATAGAATTGGCTCATTACAAAAGTAGARTCTTGTCCSGTTGGATTAATYGTGAGTSCAGATGGGTCATCACCACCATAAAATACCGGAAGCGAAAGCATTTCCTGCATGCTGTTGTCATGTGGTTGGTAATAKACATTGATATATACCTCTGCAGCCAAAACAGAATCCKGGCTACCGTTCAGCAGGTGATAATTGAAGTCCAATACAGAATTCTGCTCCCAATAGAAAGCCGTACCTGCCGGTAAATCTATGCTTCGATTGTACTGCCACTGAGCGATTACCTCCGCGTTATAAAACAATCCAGCCGCATCGAGGATTTCATCTACGAGCCTTAACCCCTCAGTAAAGAACTCATTTGTATCSGCATTTGGATAATAYTTATACAAGGCAAAATGGTGTGATTGCCCATTCAAGAATCCATCCATCCGSGTAACATCCTTATCTTCRGRATTAAAGACTTTGTGCTTTTTGAAGTACTCCCGTTCATCCAATGTATCCAGRAAGATYGGTCCCARRTGAATTTGAAAACCATCTGCRGGATCAGGRGGAGYTGGTTGGYYTATCCCTACCATCCCAAATCCATTGTAAAATCKTGAAATTACCTGCACATCCACAACTTCAGARGTATCCGGCGCACCRTGCAGCACCCATTGTCTGATTAACTCTACATCTTCAACTGCCAATGGGGCCAGCGTGTCATGAGCMGCACTGCTCTCAGCCGGATCCACATCATTTTGGGCATCCAAACCATTGTTGAACAATCTTAGCAAATAGCTCCTGTGCGGGTAGCCTGGATCAATCAGCTTATGCCCTTTTGCAGCAGCAGCTGCGTTAGTCGGGGAAATATCAATCAAGCTCGTATAGACCGATAAAGTGTCCGATGCAAGGTCTAACTGTCCGGCTGGATTGAATCCTCCATGACAGCTTGCACAGTTGCTCTGGAAGATATTGTAAACCCTTGAATAAGTGGTTTGCCCCAGCACATTTTGAGTCATTGGAATAATCAAYGCCAACAACGCTGCACACATACCTTTTTTCAGCCCCCGATATCCGGTATCTATCATATTTATTTTATATTTGCACAATTATAAGCTTCGACAAATATACCCTTTTCGTAGACGAATAACACGAATCTCCATGAAATACACACTCTCACTTTCAATYCTTATTGGACTGTTCTCGACCCCCATTCTAGCACAGAATGTAATCCCAAACCCTGGTTTTGAAAACTGGGATAACCAAACATGTCCTGAACCAATCTCCTGGGGAACGATCAATAGCTCGACTTGCCTGATTGCTGTTACGGTATCAGAAGCCACTCAACCGGCAGATGTTCACAGCGGCGGATCGGCAATAAAAATGGAAACCATCTTTATAGGATTCCCAATCAACCAAACCGCCCCTGCTATCGCAGCTACCGGAACGATCAATACTTCAACTGAAGAAGTGGAYGGMGGAGTTGCCTACAACCTAAGGCCAGACAGTATAACAGGCTGGTATAAATATCTGCCTTCAGGCACAGACACGGGGTCCATAGATATTGCRATAAGCAARTGGAACACSGGTACTRGCCAGAGAGATGTGGTAGGTTCTGCMAAGCTCRTTGAAACYGSYACTGTRAACTCKTACRCGCGRTTTKCTCTTCCGATAAATTACGTATCSGGGGACATCCCRGATACGTTGRTAATTACAATGCTGAGCTCTGAGGACAACCCACAGGCTGGGTCTATAATGTTCGTAGATGATTTGTTTCTGGTGCTACCAATCCCACTTGCTGCKTCTGCAAACTCCACCAATGTTCTTTGCAACGGTGATTGTACTGGTTCCATAGATCTTACTGCAAATGGGGGKTCAGCACCCTACAACTACTTGTGGACCCCGGGAGGAATGACCACGGAGGATTTAGTAARTCTCTGCCCCGGTACTTACACAGCACTGRTTACAGATGCACTGGGCGATACGGTATCTGTTTCTGCAACTATTTCAGAACCGACGGCAATGGTTATAACAACAAGTCCGACCTCGGAAAACTGTGGACAAGGTGACGGAGCCATTGCGCTTACCGTAACCGGTGCTACGCTCCCTTATGCGTATSYATGGACGGGACCTGGAGGGTACACATCWACGCTTGAGGACATTACAGCCTTAGTGGCTGGAACCTATGTGGTCGTGATTAATGACGGAAATGGCTGTAGCACAACTGCTACGGTGGTAGTTGGCGGGACGGTTCCTCCGACGRTTRCAATGACCAAAACTGATCCSTCATCTTGCGGAGCCACAGATGGGGACGCAACTGTTGCTGCGTCAGGAGGCACCACACCGTACACCTATCTTTGGGATGACCCTTCTGCACAGACAAATTCGACAGCTGGCAACTTGGGATCTGGCACCTACACGGTGGTGGTAACTGATGTGGCTGGATGTTCAACTACGGGTAATATCACCTTGAGTGACCCCGGTTCACCTACTTTAACCATAGTTGATTCTACTGATGTAACTTGTTTCGGAGGAAATGATGGYTCCGCAATAGTTATTGCTACAGGTGGAACAAGTCCTTATACTTACGCATGGAGTGGTGGTTCAAATCCATCAGATTCTGCAGTTACYGGTTTATCATCAGGTATYGTRAGTGTTACGGTTACRGACGCAGGAAGCTGTTCRGGTACTATAACGGTTACAATCGGAGAACCTTCCTCGGCRGTGACCATTGATTCTGTTATCRTTTCCGATATTATGTGCTTTGGWGATGCCAATGGCGCGATTGACATATCRGTGTCCGGAGGTTTAACGCCCTATGCGTATTTATGGAATCCTGGTGGAGCAGTGACGGAAGATTTGACRGGATTGAGTGCTGGCAGCTATTYAGTTRTGGTGACTGATCTAAATGGCTGTAGCAACAATGCAGTAGCAGTGGTTTCTGAACCTACAGTTCTGGATGTGGCGGCTAGTGCGACTCCTGAAAATTGCGGGCAGGGTGATGGCAGTATTTCTGCAACTGTAACAGGCGGTACCCCAACGTACGCATCGGTATGGACGGGCCCCTCTGGATTTACCAGCACAAGCTTGTCCAATTCGAACCTTGCACCTGGAACCTATCAGCTGACCGTGAATGATGCCAATGGATGCAKCGCRGYTGYGACAGYYGTYGTTTCAAGTGCTKCAGCYGTGTCACTGGTGATGRGYAARACSGACCCATCKGCTTGTGGGGCATCRGATGGBGATGCATCGGTTACGGTCTCRGGTGGAACCACACCATATTCTTATCTATGGGATGACCCAKCTGCACAAACAAATGCAACAGCCATTAATTTGAGTTTCGGGGCTTATTCTGTAACAGTTAYTGATAATGGAGGATGTRCGGATAATAATAGTATCACGTTGACTGACCCCGGTGCCCCSTCATTGACRCTTGTCAGTTCATCAAATGTTTCCTGCTTTGGCGGAAACGATGGGATGGCAGAAGTCGGTGCTACTGCTGGAACCATTCCCTATACATATGCATGGAGTGATGGTTCAAATCCTACATCCGCAGCGGTAATTGGATTATCTGCGGGCATGGTCAATGTTACGGTTACGGATGCCGACGGTTGTTCCGGAACGATATCTGTCACGTTAAGTGAACCGACCGCTGCTTTAAGTATTGATGCGACGAACGTCACAGATCTCCAATGCTTCGGCGATGGCAATGGCCTTATTGACATCTCGGTTTCGGGAGGTACGGTAAACTATAATTATCTGTGGAGTCCGGGCGGACAAAATACGCAAGATTTAACGGGTTTAGGCGGAGGCACACATTCGGTCGTAGTAACCGATCAGAATGGCTGCATGGACTCAACAAGTGCCACTGTCGTGGAACCCGCGGTTCTTTCATTGACCACTTCAAGCGTTGCAGAGTCAACATCCGGAGCGGCTGATGGTAGTGCCACTGTTGTCGTAACTGGTGGAATAGTGCCTTATTCATACTCCTGGAATGATMYATTTACGCAGTCCGSWCCAACAGCTACCAACTTATYGRCCAAYACCTATACCGTTTCGGTCTTCGATGCCAATGGCTGTCTCGATACAGTGTCTGTGACAGTYGGGCTCGGCACTGGTATCGCSGGACTTGAACCASAGYTTATTGTGCGTCTATTTCCCAATCCAGTATCRGAAACKTTGARTATTCTCATYTMYWYYRTYGAATCGGGAAATTTTCTATTCCGTTTCTATGATCCACTTGGACGAATGGTRAAGTCAGAGGTGATAGGAAAAGGTTTGAAYARRATCTCAGTATCRGATCTACCCACYGGTGTTTACYTGTATGAACTGACCGACCTTGAGCAGGGTGGGTCARAAATGGGAAGGGTTTCAATTACGARGTAGTCGCTTTYAAATATCCTTGAGYAARAGATTTGACTGAGAAGCCTCAAAYTCTCCCCGGTAGTATTTCATCACCTCCTTWATGGCCTTGAGRTCTTTGGAYGAGGCGGCYGGGAGTTCGGCAATTCCCTTCTCCTCCATTGCATCCACTACAAACTTCACGGATATCAGGTYTACACCCATCGCYGGTTGRTAGTGCACTGTTTTTGGCTCTTCGGYRTGAATCTCAGAGATAATATGTGTCTCCTGCAATTCAAATARAATTTGACGCACTACCCTAATGGGAATTTCTAATTTATCAGATATACCATCGGCCGTAAGTGCCTCTTCCCCTCTTTGAAATTTTTTGACAATAAGATGGGCGATACTCAGGGTCAGCAATCTTCGGTGCGCGTAGCTTAATTCTGATGCATCTATCTCAAGCTCGTACCGGTCTACATTCTGTTTTGCAAATGACAGTTCGGCACCGAACAAAACAATGATCCAACTGACCTGCAGCCATGTCAGGAATAGTGGCAGTGCGGCAAAACTCCCATAGACGGCATTTGCCTTTGATGCTCCCACCTGGAGATAAATATAAAGGAATTCCCATCCTTGAAAAATGGTGCCAGCTACAATACCAGCAAAGAGTGCGGACGTGAAATCCACCTTAGTATTGGGCATTACGATATAAATAAACGTTAGCAGAAGCCACACTATTGAAAATGGTATCAACTTCACCAATAGTTCAATTACCGGACTAAAGAATCCCAGGAATGCAATGCTTTCCGTAATATTTGCAATCTGGGTGCKAATAAAGACTGATACCGCACCCGACATGATTATAAGCACCGGGGCCAGTAACATGATGGATAAGTAATCGGTAAATTTTCTCATCAGATCCCGGGGTCGCTTAATCTCCCAAATGGCATTAAATGAGCTCTCAATATTGCCCAATACTTTCATAACCGACCAGAACARGACCGCAACTCCAATACCRGCGATCAAGCCACCYTTKGTATCCGCCAACATCGAATTGGCRTAACCGATCACTGCAAGCAGCACCTCYGATTGACCATCCGAGCCTKCCAACAACTGCTGCTCCAACTTTTTGTCGAAACCAAATCCCTTSGCAACTCCAAATAACATAGCGACAATAGGTACCAGRGAGAGCATGGARTAAAAGGTCAGAGCAGATGCTCGCAGCTGTCCTTTATCATCAACAAAGCCTTTTAGCGCGAGTACAACAACACGCAGCCAGCGAAGCAACATTGACCTGTTTTTAGGCTCATCTTTGAGCCTGATTTTCCAGAGATCAGTCTTAATGAACTCTGTTAATTCCTGTATTTTCTTACCGAGCGTAGCCATTGGGCAGTGAGCGTGTTTTCAAATATAGATTATTCCTAAGGGWACCTCAAGTCTTATTCACTCCAGAGGTGAAGAGAGCCGGCTTGAAAATTAATTTTATCTTTGACCGATAAGGTTGGTATTTTCCCAATTAAAGAATTCTCTTACTAAAATCTCATCACTATGCTAACTATTATTTCGATTTCACTCGGGTTATTGGTGATCGTTGCAGGCCTGCTGTTGCTGGCAAAAACCAAGAAAGAAGAACTTGGCGGGTTGTTTACGTTTTCCTCTTACGCAGTAATTACCTCTGGAATATTGCTGGTATCCTATGCSTTCGTGGCATGTATGATCAGCTGCCAATCAGGCAAAAGGAATTGTGGCAATTACGCTTACTCCCAATGCCACGGCTCAGGTTATGGGGGCGGTTCATGTGCATCCTATAGGAGGGRATGTRGTAAATYACAATRCGGRGCCGCATCATGCGGAAGAGACACCCACTGTTCCAAAGGTGGTTGTTGCAAGTCTTCGTGTTCTAAAGCATCAAAATCCTGTAGAAAGGGCAAAAAATGTTGCAGTCGGTCAAAGGGGAAAAGGAAGGAAATCCAAAGAAACATCAATAAAGAAGTTGATGGAGAAGAGGATGTTGACGTAACARTAGAAATAATAGAATAGGTTATACGCCGTTCATTARAGGTCTGYTCCGGGAAGGAGACAGACCTTTTTTAATATTCAGATGTTAAGAACTTTAAAAATCTGGTTGCTAATCGCACCGCTTCTATTGGTAATTTCCTCCTGTCTTTCTTATGAGGAGGTTAAACTTGTTCGGTTTRSCGGRGTGGATGTYAAAGAAATGTCTGCTGCRGGGATTACAGTTGACATCAATGTACAGGTCAACAATCCGAACAATTATAAGATTTCCATTGTGARRACGAACCTGATGGTATCGCTCAACGGCAAAGATTTGGGAAAGGCGCATATAAAGGGCAATTTGGTGATTCCAAAGAAGTCCAATGAAGTTCATAAGATTACGGTRCAATTAAAAGGGAGTCAGCTCAAAGCGGCRCTTCCATCAATGTTATCAATGGCTYTAGGCGGAAGGATGAAGATGCGAATAAAGGGAAGCATCACGGCAAAGGCTCGGATGTTGAGGAAGAAGATTGATGTTGACTTTTCAGATTCTGTTTCACTATGAAAAGATACATCTACGTTCTCTTCCTTGTAATTCTCATTATCGCTCCCGCAGCGGGCCAGAAAGGAAATGAGTTCAAAGAGTTTTATTACCCACCTGCAAGCAAGCTGTTTGATGCCCGGCACTACTTCAAGACGTTGCAGTATTACAATGATGAGTTGGCTATGATGAAGCTCAAAAGTGCTAAAGATTCTGCTGATATGGCCAATGTATATTACTTGCGGGGCAGGTGCAAGTTTGAGCTTACAGACAAGCGAGGTGCGATGGAAGATCTAACAGTAGCTATCGAGCTTTTTTCCAGACAAGAGTCATTCTATTATTACAGGGGATTGGCCAATCATTGGCTCAAGCGCTATGCAGAAGCCATGGCTGATTACGATAAGGCCATTAAACTGAATCCCAGGAAAATGTCTTATTATCTCAATCGTGGATTTGTCAAATACTTGTCCGGTGATCTGGATGCAGCGTGTTATGATTTCTCCAAAGCGGGAGAGAATGGTTCTTTCGAGGTATACGAAGTTATTAAGGAGTACTGTAACTAGTGAGGAAAAACATCCATTGCCGAAGATAAGTTCCGGGCCAAAGTTGATTTGATCTTTAATTTCCACTTTTACTTTCCACNTTNNNNTTTNNACTTTYACCTTTCTACATCTGCAATTATCCTTCTAATTATTTGACACCCTCAATCTTAYCCGGTTTTAGAYTATCTGCAATTGCCTATTAGATATGGTTTTAGTACTTTTCAGGTGTATAACCAGAGGAAAATGACAAAGATAGCTACGAWGAAAAAGGTTGAKGTTCCCGGTACTGATGAYGCTACGTTAATSAGYGCATTCACACTGATGTGTACAGCAAAGGCAATGACCGASTTGTACGAGGAAAATGCMAGTGTAACGAGTAAATATGTCCACGCKACGTCCAGAGGACATGAAGCCATTCAGCTGGCGGTTGGCATGCAACTGCTTCCACAGGATTACCTGTCAGCATACTACCGGGATGACTCAATGCTYTTGGGAATTGGGATGAAACCTTATGATTTRATGCTTCAGCTRATGGCCAAAAGAGACGATCCCTTTTCTGGCGGAAGATCCTACTATTCACATCCGAGCTTGAATGACGCTGACAAACCCAAGATACCTCATCAATCATCGGCCACAGGAATGCAGGCTATTCCCACCACAGGTATAGCTATGGGCCTACAGTATTTGGAAGGGCAGGATTTATCCGAYACCTCAATAGAYAARGGTGTAGTTGTTTGCTCGCTGGGAGATGCWTCTATCACGGAAGGTGAAGTTTCAGAGGCCTTCCAAATGGCMGTTTTGAAGCAACTGCCAATACTRTATCTCATCCAGGAYAATGAGTGGGATATTTCAGCGCATGCCCGGGAGATCAGGGCTCAGGACGCGGCCGAATTCGCAAAGGGTTTTAAAGGGCTTGAAACCAGGTCCATTGATGGAGCCGATTTTTTTGAATCCTATGCGACGGTAAAAGAAATCTTCGCGAAAATCCGTAAGGAACGAAGACCATTTCTACTGCATGCAAAAGTTCCGCTTCTTGGGCATCACACATCAGGAGTTCGAATGGAGTGGTACCGGGAGGATCTTGATGAGCACAAAACACGGGACCCCTTTCCACGATTTAGAAAGGACCTTGAAGCACAAGGAATTGATCCGAAGAAACTAGACGAGATTGAGCAAGAGAGCATTGCAATTGTRCWSGCTGACTACSAGAGGGCATTGGCCGCRGAAGATCCCAGACCTGAGGATCTTTTCAATTTTGACTTTGCCCCTACTCCAATTACGGAGGAAAAAGGAGAACGAACGCCAGAAGGTAAAGAGCGAACCGTAATGGTAGACTGTGCACTGTTTGCCATTAAAGAGCTAATGCAAGCCCACCCTGAATGCTTGCTCTATGGACAGGATGTAGGCAAGCGCCTKGGTGGTGTTTTTCGGGAAGCGGCCACGCTSGCGGAGACATTTGGTGATGATCGGGTGTTYAATACGCCGATTCAGGAAGCGTTTATTGTTGGCAGCACGGTAGGYATGTCTGTAGTRGGCTGTAAGCCTATTGTTGAAATACAATTCGCTGATTACATCTGGCCAGGTCTGAATCAGTTATTTACAGAAGTGAGCAGATCCTATTATTTAAGCAATGGTAAATGGCCGATAAGCTGCATCATTCGTGTGCCCATAGGTGCTTATGGTAGTGGTGGACCGTATCATTCATCCAGTGTAGAGAGCGTTGTTGCGAATATTAGRGGAGTGAAGATTGCYTATCCRTCCACTGGRGCAGATCTCAARGGTTTGATGAAATCTGCGTACTATGATCCCAATCCMGTTGTGATGTTTGAGCACAAGGGACTCTATTGGTCAAAGATCAAAGGCACKGAAGATGCGAAAWCCATTGAACCAGATGAAGACTATGTTATCCCATTCGGTAAGGCGAGAATTGTGCAAGAGGCTGATCCAGCCAAGGAGTTGAGRCTTAGTATTATCACCTATGGGATGGGTGTATATTGGGCAAAGACYGCTGCGGAAGCCTACCCGGGCCAGATAGAGATTATTGACCTGCGCACGATTAATCCAATTGAYGATGAGACSATTTTCTCATCGGTAAAAAGGAACAACCGCTGYCTGGTKGTTACAGAAGAACCTATATTCAACACTTTTGCTCAAGCTTTRGCCGGTCGAATTCAAAATGAGTGTTTYGAATATATTGATGCCCCKGTGCGGGTCATTGGATCGGAAAACTTACCGGCTATTCCGTTGAATACAACGCTTGAGGCGAGGATGATYCCTTCYGCKGAGAAGGTRMAGGTRGARATAGATCGATTGATAAATTATTARAGATTAACGCTATGYCATGAAGAATACCAAACGAATTTTAAWRTTYCTTCTTCTGATCGTAGTCATCCTGGTCTTGCTTGTCACGGTTATTGTCTATTCCTCACAACCCAAATACTCRGGCGAGATCACRCTGAATGGSGCCCTGGMTGATRTTGAGGTSATCTTTGACACCTATGGSGTWCCTCACATCTATGCAMAGAATGAACAYGATGCCTACCTGGCYTTGGGGTATGTTCACGCCCAGGACAGGCTRTTTCAAATGGAAATCATGAGRCGTGTYGGSGGTGGCAGCCTGGCTGAAATATTAGGCCCGGACCTGGTKGAAACTGACAAGTTCTTCAARACAATCGGAATTGAAGAYGCGGCAGACGAGGCCGTRGAAGTGTTTATKAGCAATTGGGATAAGRAGTGGCATCATTCAACGATGGCTTACTTAGAAGGGGTCAATGAATTTCTGGAGAATGGAGCARCACCATTGGAGTATACGCTGCTGGGAATTGAAAAGACAGCATTTACACCCMGRGATGTATACCTCATAATGGGATATATGTCTTTCAGCTTCGCACATGGATTCCGCACTGATCCTATGATAACGAAAATATACAGAGACCTKGGTCCGGAATATCTAAATGATCTGGCACCGCATTGGGTGCCYGGAGATGAGATGATCAAGAATTATCGAGTGCCTGATTCGTCGATTACGGAGTCCATTGCAATTAAGACGGCAGAGATTATTGACAAGCTCCCTTCTCCCGTYCTAATCGGGAGTAATGGCTGGGTTTTGAGCGGAAAAAAGACCAAATCAGGGAAAGTGATGTTTGCAAACGATACCCACATCGGCTATGCRCARCCTTCGGTWTGGTATGAGGCRCATMTTGAGTACCCCGGCTTCAGCTACTACGGAAACCACCTTGCCGGATTTCCCCACGGTTTGGTTGGCCATACRCGSACCTCRASCATTGGTTTAACCATGTTCGAAAATGATGACGTTGATTTTTACGTGGAGAAGGTAAACCCCGACAACCCCAACCAGGTTTGGGTGAATGATCATTGGGAGGATATGCAGGTTATCGATAAAACCATTGTGGTAAAAGGTGARGATGATGTGCATTTCAAAGTACAAGTGACGCGACATGGCCCACTGATCAACYCRGTCATTGARGACGTAKCCACACTTGAGACCTCTCCTGTTTCCGTTTGGTGGGTCTATACCAAAGTCCCCAATAATACCATCCAATCTTCATATGCATTTAGYCATCATGAATCCATGGACSAGGCCAGGGAGGCAGCATTYAAGATCAATGCACCKGGGTTRAATGTAATGTATGGCGATGCAGATGGAAACATTGCCTGGTGGGCTGCTGCTAAATTGGTCAAGCGGCCCCGCCATGTTCACAGCAAACTGTTTTTGGAYGGTGCTTCYGGSGTGGATGAGATAGAAGGATATTTCGAATCAGAAGAAAACCCCCAATCAGAAAATCCACCTTCYGGGTTTGTGTATTCCGCMAACAATCAGCCCGATTCCATTTATTCTAAATTGGAWTCGGGTGTAGGCATCTTGTACCCGGGATATTATGTACCCGAAGAACGCGCTGTTCGGATCATGGAATACCTGAAAACCAACCAAAAATGGGATGTTGAAGCTATGAAAGRGATGAKCACTGATGTTACTTCGCCCTCTTATGCGAGAATGGCGACCTATATTATGGCGGTAATTGAGAATGAGAGGGTATTGGACAATAGCTCATCACATGCCAGGGCACTGAACACACTTAAAGCCTGGAAGGGCCAACATGGGATCGATGATGTAGCGCCAACCATCTACAACAAATTGATCTACAATATTCTCTACAATGCAATGGCTGATGAAATTGGAGAAGGTGCCTTAAATGCCCTGTTGACTACTCATTTTATGAAGCGGTCAATCTTCGGATTACTCAACAAGGAATCCTCAGTGTGGTGGGATGACATTGATACGGATAACAATGTAGAGACGAGAAAAGCCAATTTTATCGACGCATTTGACCGTACTATCCGGGAATTAGAAAATCAGCTGGGCCCAGATGTGGCAGAGTGGAARTGGGGACGKGTWCATACSGTWGAATATATTCACCCGGTAGGGAGGCGGGAACCTTTTGATAAAATATTCAATGTAGGTCCAATGCCAATAAATGGAGGCAACGAAGTCCTCAACAACACGGGCTTCTCCTTAAATGGCAGCGGTGAGTACAAAGTTATCTTTGGCCCCGCCATGCGAATCATACTTGACTTCAATGAGATTGATTCYGCGGTAAGTATACTACCGACTGGTCAAAGTGGGAATGTGTTGAGCGACCACTATGATGATCAGGCTCAGATGTATGCGAATGGYGAGTTCCGMAAAATGCGAATGGAYAGGGAGGATATTGTTTGGAACCAGATTGGKACYTTGYTGATTAAGCCGAAGAAATAAGCTGGCATTCGTGATYATCATGATTGGCCAGATGTACTTGAATAGTATAAAAGCGTGGATAATGTGCGCTCAATAGATTCCGCTTGTGTCCCCTTTGGAGAAAGGGGATAAAAGGGGAATCAGTGATGTAAGAATCGATGACCAAACCAAACCGGGAAACACTAAAATCATATGCACGAGAAATGCGCAACAACTCCACTAAAGGTGAGATTCGACTATGGTGTGAACTTTTGCGCAGTAGGTCAATGCATGGTTATCAATTTCTCAGGCAATATGCCATTGATTACTACATTGCAGACTTCGCTTGTCGCAGGCTTAGATTAATTATTGAGGTGGATGGCTATTACCACAAYAATAGACAGGAAGAAGATCAGAGAAGAACSGAGTATTTGAATACATTGGGATATACGGTTTTGAGATTTACAGAGGAAGAAGTTAAGGACCAGATAAAGAGCGTTGGGAGAGTTATTGAGGATTATATAGAGGAATTTGAAAATGAGGCTGTGCAAGAGAATTCTGTGAATCATTGCACATCCCCCGGTCCTGTCGGMCCMCYCCCCTCTAAAGACGGGGGACCATCACGAAATTACTCTGGAACATGATAAGGGCACTTGTTTTCGCAATGTTTTTAGKGCATACTTCATTTTCCTATGCTCAATACACCGAAAAAATGGTAAGTGGCCGACCAGGGCAAGCCATTGCAGCGCAGACTCCTGGAATGAATGTGTTTCAACTGGAAACAGGTTTTGATTACACAGTTACTGATCGGGCTGGCTATAAAGGTTGGGGACCTAAACAGAACCGTCAATATCTCTCAGCGTTAAATGCAACTCTTTTGAGGTATGGGATTCTGAACAACCTGGAAATCCACTCAGGTTGGGAGTTTAGAGAAGACAAGGTTAAAATTGATGATTACACCTCCAATCTTGCATCCGGTATGAGTTTCTCTTCCATCGGAATTCGACACAATGTATTTGAAGGAAATGACAGGAAACCCTCTCTAGCTTACCAGGTAAGTATTAAGTTGAATATTTTGAGCAAGGCCTATAATTATGAAGAGACACTTATGCCYCATTTTATGGTTACTTCAGGCATGAGTCTAACCGAAAATCTGGGTATTACGCTCAATTCAGGAATGGACTTTACCAATTATGGCCAAACAGGGATTTATATACTAAACTTAGGGTATTCGCTCGGTGATAGACTCTTCACGTTTGCAGAAATGTATGGTTCCAATAGAATTTTCTCAGAATTTGAGGATCCCTTCGCACCTAAATTTGATGCAGGTTTTGGATATTTTCTCACCAATGATATGCAACTAGATGTCTTAGGTGGATATGCTATAAATGAAGGTATTAAGGATTATTTTGTCAGCACTGGCATCTCCTGGCGACTGAATCACCCCAAAGCAATACTTGCTGAAGAAATACCTGCTGAATAGTGGCAAAGAGACCCAAAGATCCACGCCAATTTATCAAACCTCCCGGCTATGAAGGGGGGAACAAAGCATTGGATGCATTTATCACCCAAAACCTAAAGTACCCCCAAGAAGCGTTGGAGAACCGGATTGAGGGTATTGTGAAAGTGGAATATGACCTCAACCACAAAGGGAGAGTCGTAAAGACAACAACCAAATCAAATCTAGGTCATGGTTGCGAGGAAGAGGCCATTCGAATAGTCAAGCTCCTGAGGTATTCCACCATAAAGCACCGCGGCGTTAAGGTTACCTTTCACAAGAGTATCAATATTGTGTTTCGTTTACCCCCACAGCCGCAAGCGGCGAAAATTGTATACCATTTCAGGCCAAAGGAGGACAAAAAGGAGGAAGAGAAAAAGGTCAGTGGCGGCTATACCATTACCATAAACCGAGATCCAAATGTCTAAGCACCTGTCTTTTTCTAGTTAAACTTGAAAAAGAAAAAGTGTACCGCCGCCCATTCTCTTTTTATGCCCTTGGCATAGCCAATGGTACTGTAGCTGCTATTTTGAACCGTACCATCACTTTTAACATATCCAATCGTGCTGTAGCTGCTATTTTGAATTGTGCCATCACTCTTTACATAACCAACCGTTGAATAACTGCTGTTTTGTATGGTGCCGTCACTTTTAATGTAGCCGATGGTACTGTAACTACTATTTTGAATTGTGCCATCGCTCTTAATATAACCCACTGTCGAATAGCTGCTGTTCTGGATGGTGCCATCGCTTTTGATATAGCCCTCAGTTCCATAGCTGCTATTTTGAATAGTTTGTGCCGAAGCAATATTGATGCTTGCTAAAGCAATGATAATAAGGAGTAGCTTTTTCATTTCGCTATTTATTGTTTAATATGTGGACTAAATATACGGATTAACTGAAGACAAAAGAGAACCTTACGCAGCCACCCTGGAAAGCCTGCCTTTCAGCAAACCCGAGATGGTAAACCAGACGTTGAAGAGGATAAAGGCCGCTGTAGAAGCAATTAGCATCACTACGAACCAATCCTGGTACCAGAAGTAGTAAAGTGTATTTAGGGTAACGAGAATCAATGCCAGTCGTACATATTCGGCAACAATAACCCACCGCTTACTTTCAAATATGGCACCACAAATCATCATAGACAAGACCAGTGAGCCAACAAGAGCAATTTTATAAAACGTCGACAGTTCATCAAATCGATACATAAGGGCGGAGATGCCAATCAGGATCAATACAAATTGCACAAGGATATAGGCTATTAAACCCTTGTTCTTCGTCGCTTGGTCATACTTTACATAATTCTCCTTGTCCACTTCAGGAGCTCCTGTAAAACCTCCCATATAATCAGGCAGCCAACCCGGTTTTGCTACAATCATTCTCAGCTTATCTGCCCACTTCATCTGCTTCATTGCCGCCCACATATCAGCGTAATAATGCACATTGGCCCAAGCTGGATTCCAACTGTTTAATGGCTTTGTTATCCCATAYGTTGGCTCGTCATCTTCTTCTCTGAATGTTCCAAACATACGGTCAAATATGATAAACACACCCGCGTAGTTCTTATCCACATACTTCGGATCAATYGCGTGATGCACCCTGTGGTGCGATGGCGTGTTGAAAATATACTCAACCCATCTRGGAAATTTYGGTATAAAACGGCTGTGAATCCAGAAYTGATAAAGCGTGTGAGCCGTGAGGGCAGCAAAGAAGATCATCGGATCAAATCCCATTAGCGGTAAGGGAAGAAAAATSGGRAATGCCATCAGATTGTGAAACCAGGATTGCCTGAGTGCYACSGATAGATTGTATTCTTCACTCTGGTGATGYACAATATGAGCTCCCCAAAAYAAATTCACCGTATGGCCCCAACGATGTGCCCARTAGAAGAAGAAGTCCTTGCCAGCTACCGCCAGCAGAAATGACCACAGCGCCACCGGCTGATGCCAAATCGCGAAATTCTCATAAATCAGCATGTAAAATCCAAACAACAGGACTTTAGATAACAGACCGAAAGCCTGGCTGCCTATCCCAACATTGAGGTTGGTTATGGTGTCGTTAAATCTGTAATAATTCTTTTTGCGGAGCCAYCCAATGAACAACTCRATGCCCATAAGCATTAAGAAGAATGGGATTGCAAATAGAATRTAAAGAGGATTCATGGAAGTATTYCGTTGTATACAAAACTAACGAATCTTTAAATTATTTCACAGCGCTTATGATATAATTTTGCAAAAAAAGTTATGCAAGCAGAGGAATTGTACGGTTTGGTCTGACATTGTTTTCCCGTCTGWTCCTGACCTGGCTTCCAAATCACACCCTTATCACGTCACCCGAATGCCTTTCTTCTCCAGGTGTTTGTAGTTAGATAAAAATCTGATAAACCAGAATATTCTCTTTTCCTGATAATACTCATCAGTTCCTTCGATTTTCTTTTTGTGTGAATTGTAAAAATGGAAAAACAGGGAAAGAGATTTGTTACCATTGCGCTCTCCAGTACGGTGGTACAAAGGAAAGATRCTGTGTAAAGTGTTTCCTTCCTTGTTAATATTAGCATATAACAGCCAGAACAAGCGAAGTTCATGGTCATTGTTATCGTACCTGTTGATGATAAGAGATCTCCACAGGAAACTCCGTGAACGTTTACCGTTTGCATAGTTCTTGTGCACAAACAACTCCCATAAAAAACGATGACTTTCAAACTCAGTATTCTTRTTGTGGTAATAAAACGGCTGAAACGCAAAATACCGGTRATCCTCTGACTTATACCGCCACAAGAATGGAGCAAATTGCCAGTATTTTTCGTCGGTGGCTTTTCGGGATATGCCGAGCGGCCAAAGGAAACTCACCTGCTTTACATCATCCCTTTGCTTGTRTCGATACAGAAAATAGAGAATGTTGAAACTTGATTCATTCCGGTCATTGTCTGATGAATAYTTAAAAATCGGMACCAAMACGGTACTCCTCATKGCMGATTTTTGTGTTCGCCAGAACAATGGGGTGATCGCTAAGTGTTTCTTCTCCCCATCTGGTGAATGSCCYAYSGARAACAGYGGAGGGATAGTTAGGGAACGGTATTTWTTATTGCTAAAACTCCAYACCAATGGAAAYAGCAGTTTGTTGTTCTTCTCCTGGTCCCGGCTCGCCCAATAGAGTGGAAAAACGACATTGTTTCGTTTTATATGTTCACCATTGCCTGATTTAAAATGCCACCATAAAGGGAAGAGTGTATTGCTTCTCCTGTCCTTATTGGCGAATTGCCAATAAAGGGGAGAGAGCATTAAGTGCTTTTTAGTACCATCTGCCGATTCGCCTTKGGAATACAATGGCGGAACGGTAAGRGAACGGTACTTCTCGTTTTTRAACTTCCAGACCAAAGGAAAAAACACTTTGCTGGTTCTTTMCTTGTCCTTAAWAGAAAAATAGAGGGGRAAAAGGACRCTGGATATTCKACTGTCCTCACCCACYCCGGATTTAAAATGCCACCACAATGGCAGGACCACATTGCTTTTCYTGTCGTGATCAGAGAATTGCCARTACARTGGAGTGAACACGAARTGTTTCCTGGTTCCATCTGCCGATTCGCCTTTGGAAAATAATGGYGCGACCGTCAACGACTTATACCTTTCATTTTTGAGTTTCCAGATTAAGGGAAATACTACTTTATTACTTGTCTCCTTATCGTAATAAGTGTAATACAACGGAAGCAAAAGATTGGAAACCTCTTTGKCTTCTCCAGTTCCAGTCTCCCTTCTCCACCAAAGCGGGAAGAAAATATTGCGCTGGGTATCTTTATTCGCCAAWGCCCAGTAAAAGGGMGTGATCRCCAAATGTTTCCTTGTRCTATCCGCAGACRTACCCTTAGAAAATAATGGGGCAACGGTCAGCGACCTATACCTTTCGTTTTTGAGCTTCCATACCAAGGGAAATACTACACTGTGGCTCTTCTTCTTATARCGATAAGAGTARTACAATGGCAGCACAAGGTTGGAAACTCTTCTGTTCTCACCTGTTCCAACCTTTTTTCTCCACCAAAGCGGGAATAAGATATTCCGCTGTTTATCTTCATTCGCAAAGGCCCAGTAAAGGGGCGTGACTGCTAAATGTTTCCTTGTGCCATCAGCAGACGTACCCTTAGAAAATAATGGCGGAACGGTCAGCGACTGGTATTGCTCATTTTGATGCTTCCACACCAGGGGAAACAACACCTTGTTATTTTTTTCTTCGTCTTGCACAGACCAATAGAAGGGAAAAAGGATATTGGTTCTCCTGGCGCTATCCCCACTACCTTGCTTAAAATTCCACCAAAACGGAAACAGTACATTCTTGCGATTATCCCTGTCGGAGAATTTCCAAAACAGCGGAGTGATGGCCAGGTGTTTTTGGCTACTGTCTGCTGAAAATCCAAATGAAAAAAGTGGCGGAATAGACAAGGATTTATATTTATCACTCCTTAAACTCCAGGCAAGCGGAAAAATGATCCTATACTGTTTCTCTTTATCGCGATAAGAATAGAACAACGGAAGCAAAAGATTGGAAACCTTTTTATCTTCCCCCTCTCCACTCTTTTTTCTCCACCAAATCGGRAATAARATATTGCGTTGTTTATCCTTATTYGCAAAAGCCCAGTRAAGKGGCGTGACCGYYAARTGYTTCTTTGTRCCATCYGCCGATATACCCTTCGAAAATAATGGTGGAACAGTCAGCGAYGCATAYTTTTCATTTTTGAGATTCCATACCAGTGGAAATGCTACACTGTTACTTTTGTCTTTATCGCGATGGGAATAGTACAACGGAAGCAAAAGATTGGAAACCTTTTTGTCTTTCCCCTCTCCACTCTTTTTTCTCCACCAAATCGGAAATAAGATATTGCGTTGTTTATCTTCATTTGCAAAAGCCCAGTAAAACGGAGTGATCGCTAAATGACTTCTTGAACCATCTTCTGACCTTCCCCCGGAATATAACGGCAAGACTGTCAACGAGCTGTAATTTTTATTTTCGAAACTCCAGATAATTGGAAACAGCACTTTGTTGTTTTTCTCCTTGTTTTTAAAAGACCAATAAAAGGGATAGATATAAGTGCTTTGCACATCTTTATCAGAAAAAGCCCAGTAAAATGGTGTAAGCATAAGGTGTGTTTTTGTGCCATCGGGAGAGCTTCCTTCTGAAAAGAAAGGTGCAATAGTCAATGAACTATAATTTTCACTGCGCAAATCCCAAATAAACGGGAATATCACCTTGCTGCTGTTGTCCTTATCAAGGTACGACCAATAGAATGGAAACAGCACCTTGGTTCTTTTCGTCTCTTTGCCAGTGCCCTCGCTAAAATCCCACCAAAATGGGAAAAGGACATTACTAAAGTCGTCCGATTTTCGTCTGTGCCAGAAAAGGGGTGTAACCATCAGGTGCTTCCTTGTGTTATCAGGTGAACTTCCATAGGAAAATAGTGGAGGAACAGTTAGAGATTGGTAGGAACCGTTCTTAAATTGCCATATCAGAGGAAACAGTATTCTGCTGCTCTTTTCCCTATCCTGTTTTGCCCAATACAGGGGAAACAGCACACTGGACCGCCTGCCTCCCAACCCACCACCAATTGTCCTTTTATCCCACCATAGGGGAAACAGGTAATTCTTACGTTGATCACCCTTAGTGAAGCTCCAGAAAAGTGGCGTAACGGTTAGATATTTACTGTTGTGTTCGGTATTAGAACCCTTGGAATAGAAAGGAAAAATTGTAGTGGATTGTTTTACCGGACCGCTAAACGACCAGTAGATGGGAAAGGCAATGAAGTGTGATTCCTTT
Organism: Flavobacteriales bacterium; assembly: GCA_002400975.1. Taxonomy (GTDB): domain Bacteria; phylum Bacteroidota; class Bacteroidia; order NORP154; family NORP154. The sequence goes on from NVRW01000004.1 coordinate 57,777, forward strand.
GATACGTCATCATATTTACTCCAGAGAAAAAAGAATAAGCTGTTTTTTATGAATGTACCATCAGCTACTTTAGAATATTCAAAGAAGCTAACATTCGGAACCAGCTCYAAAAATTTAAAAGAACKTACYCCTGTTTGCACATTGGTTGAATGATGGATKAGAGATGGATAYTGAAGCGAGATTAAGCGAAGGTGYCTTTCTGTTGCGCTGCTGTCGCGGAGGTAGAATGGCAACAAACGTGAGTGTTTTCTTCCATTGGCTAAATCATGGTGGTTTCKGAACAAAGGAGCMAGTACCTGAAGGTCTTTRTCTTCYTTTTCCCGCGTGAGTTTAAATATGGGCCAAAGATTAATRTTCTTGATGCGTGTRATACCGAAATCTACRGTCATCACCGTACCGCTTGTATCATCTTGYGCCCGTACAGGACAAGCGATAAAACAGCACACAAGTTCACAGGATATAAGAAGTAAAATATATTTCAAAGCGAGATTATTTATTCACCACAGTAAATAAACGCTACATAACACCTCTGCATGAAATCTGTGCGCACCCCTAAGTTACGAAATCCAGGTTTGACTAAGCATGCAATAGCGACAYGCCCYRGGATTCAAWAACGGACATTGAGTTTCACAAACCTGCWTCCYNGGAGATGCAGACAGATCCAAAATCACAAACTCTCCCTTAAATCAAAAGTCTTGCGAATTTTGGCAATCATCTCYGAAGATTCCGGAAAGCTTAAAGTTTGTTGCCCATCTGAAAACGCCTTTTCGGGTGTTTCATGGACCTCTACAATAATGCCGTCAGCTCCACTCATCACACCTGCCAATGCCATCGGCTCCACAAACTTCCTCACGCCAATACCGTGTGAAGGATCGACAATAACCGGTAAATGAGATTTTTCCTTTAACAGGGGAACCGCGTTGAGATCCAAGGTATTTCTGTAAGCCTTCTCATACGTTCTAATCCCGCGCTCACACAAAAGCAATCGCTCATTCCCATTGGAAAAAACATACTCAGCGGACTGCAGCAGTTCGTCAATTGTCCCCGAGAGTCCACGTTTAATCAGCACTGGCTTATCAACCTTACCCAAGGCATCCAGCAGGTTGAAATTTTGTGAGTTTCTCGAACCCACCTGATAGATATCTATATAGTCATGCATCTCTTCCACCTGGGAAACCTGCATTACCTCCGTGATGATTTTTATGCCATTTGCCTGACAGATCCGATGGAAAGTCTTGAGTCCCTCCATGCCCAATCCACGAAAGGAATAGGGTGAACTCCTCGGTTTATATACACCACCCCTCATRATTCTGACACCATTCTCAACAAGGTGCTTAACCACACTTTCTATTTGGTCTTCACTTTCAATAGAGCAGGGACCGGCCATAATAGTCATGCTACCCTCTTCTATCACCACGCCATCACCTAAATCGATSGCGGTAGGATTTACCTTCCATTTGCGGGAGACCAGTTTATAATCGTCTGAAACCCGGTGGATATCCGCTACACCAGSCAKGTTACCTATTGCTCTTATATCAAACTCCTTTTTGCCCACGCATACCAGGTAAGTCGCTTCCTGGGTACGAACGGAAGTAGACTTATACCCAAGCTCCAGGACTTTCTCCACYAAGGTATCGGTAGCCTTCTGATCGACTTTAGACTCTAGTTGAATRATCATRTCAGTTTTGCTAAATTTTCTTTGCGTTTGGTTTCAAACAATGCTCTCTACAAACTCCKTTATATCAGTTTCTAAATTTGAACTGTTCTCTATTGCCKTAATAAATGCACTTCCAATAATTCCTCCCCTYGAATATCCACAAGCTGTATYGAATGATTCCGCATCATGAATATTGAAGCCAATCAGTGTTGGATTCGTGAGTTTCATTTCTCTGATTCTTTCAAAATACTCCTGRGAATCACTCAATTTCTTTGATCCYCCAGTGGTACTCGCCGATGAAACCATGTATACAAAYCCTTCTGAATGTTTATCAATATGCCKRACCCTTGCCTCAGGYGTTTGSGGTGTTATCARYCCGATATTATACAGRCBATGYKCMGCAAAAAGCYTCWTRTAATCACTTACRTACTCATCCATGGGCAGGTCCGGGATTATCACACCATCAATTCCGATRTCATCACARGTCTCACAGAATTTCTCAAAGCCATAAGCCAACACTGTATTCACATAACCCATTAATATCAAGGGAATGGAYACGCTCTCCCTGATATTTTTCAATTGCTCAAAGAGCAARTGCAAACTCATTCCATTCTCCAGTGCKCGCTGACCRCTGGCCTGAATKACWGGTCCATCAGCCAGGGGATCAGAGAATGGAATACCGATTTCTATTAGATCACCACCAGCTTCTTCAATGGCGCGAATGACCTTTACCGTATCCTGAAGTTTCGGGTATCCGGCAGTACAGTAGATCGATAAGACCTTCTTATCATTTTCAAAAAGACCGTCAATCCTATTTGCCATGTTCCGARAGATAGGTTGATAGATCCTTGTCGCCACGTCCGGATAAATTYACYACCACAATTTCATCTTTGTTCARTTTCATTTTCTCCAAATGTGCCAAAGCATGTGCTGATTCAAGTGCCGGAATGATGCCCTCCAATTTTGTGAGCARAAATCCAGCCTTGAGGGCTTCTTCATCCGTAATATTGACATACTCAGCCCGCTCAATTTCAGCCAGATAAGCGTGTATGGGACCAACACCGGGATAATCCAACCCCGCTGAAATAGAATGAGGCTCTGTAATTTGTCCGTCCTTATCCTGCATGAGCAWGGTCTTGCTGCCATGTATCACTCCACTTGACCCCARGGCGATAGTTGCAGCGGTTTTGTYCGTATCCACACCCAACCCCGCAGCCTCAACCCCAATGAGTTTYACGGATTCCTGATCCAGGTAATGATAAAAGGCMCCTATTGYGTTGCTTCCTCCACCAACACATGCAATCACGYAATCCGGGTTCTCCCGATTTTCSTGTTCGAGCAACTGTCTTCTGATTTCCTCRCTGATCACRGCCTGRAATCTGGCWACCATATCYGGRTAGGGATGGGGCCCGACTACCGAACCGATGATATAGTGGGTGTCTTCCGGATTGTTGATCCAGTCTCTAATTGCCTCATTGGTTGCGTCTTTTAGCGTTTTACTGCCACTTGAGACAGGTACGACTTTGGCACCAAGCAGTTCCATTCGACCTACATTAGGTGCCTGCCGTTCAATGTCTTTCTCACCCATGTAAACGATACACTCCAAACCCTTCAATGCACAAACCGTAGCAGTGGCCACTCCGTGCTGTCCGGCACCGGTTTCCGCAATGATCCGTTTCTTTCCCAAYTGTTGCGCAACCAGGATCTGCCCAAGCGTRTTGTTGATCTTGTGCGCACCGGTATGGTTGAGATCCTCCCGTTTTAGATAGATTTTAGCATTGTAGTGCTGTGAGAGCCGACTGGCGWAATAMAGAGGRGATGGGCGACCGACATAGTCTTTGAGCAATGCCTGAAACTCCGYTTGAAATTCCGGATCAGCAATAATCTCCAAATACTTTTGTTTGAGTTCCTCCACATTTGGGTAGAGCATCTCAGGTATATAGGCCCCACCAAAAGAACCAAAAAAACCCTTGTCACTTACTTTATTATGGTCAGTAGCCATCTAAAATTTCGAATGGTTGATCAGCGAATTACGAATTGGTACGAATATTCGAATCTTTGTTAAGACAATCCTCCGTGCGCAATTTAAACATAGTGCAATCTCAAATATGAGCGACTTCGGTGGTCAGGTTAACAGCTTGCATTTTATACGTGCACAATTCGCATATTCGCATAGATTCGTAATTCGTTGATTAATCTCAGTGCTTAAGATTAGTGAGAATGTCCGTTATTTCTTGAGTTCTATTGGCTCGTAAGTCTTAAACAGTGAAACTTCTATAGCTTCCACTTTCTTTTGGTATTCCGCCCAATCTTCTGCAATGAACTTATTTACTTTGTCCACCACCTTATGCAATTCCACAACCGCGTAGGCGGCATAATCAGTGGCGGTTTTAGTAGGAGCGCCTTTGCACGATCTAATATAATCAGCTGCAGTCCACAAGATGTTCATTAGTCTAACGGTAACGTGGTCATACCCAACAAAATCTTCAGGTTGCATGTAGAGGTTCTTCAATTTAGCGACCTTTTTAGTGATCTCACCACCAGATTTCTTTATATCCTTCTTCACTGAATCGACCTCCAGGTTTTCGATATGTTTATTGATCGTACTCACAATCTTAGTGATCTCCTTTAACCTGTTGAAAGTCTTTGTAGCCAACTCAGCCTGATCCATCAGCGCCTGTTGTGCTGCTGCCCTGGCCTTCAATCCCGCTTCGTCAACATCCTCTCTTATATCCTTCGCGATCTCAATGGATGTTGAACCACTATAATCTCCATAAGTCAATGCGATTTTATATTTGCCCGGCAGCACCTTACTTCCTCCAGGCATATCCGCATTCTCTTTTACGGCTCCATGCTGAGGAAGTCTGATCCGATTTCGGTTCATTCCCCAATAAGTTCGATTGAGCCCCGTATCTGGTTTCATGGTATAAGTACGAATCGTATCCCCAGTTGAATCCATCACATCTACCTTTACCTTTCCCTTGTATTTGTCCTTCTTCTTCTCAGCAGGGGTTTTGTCTTTCTTATCTTCCTCTTTATCCTCGTCCTTCTTGTCGTCTTTCTCTTCTTTCTTCTTTTCTATGTCTTTCAGATAAAATGAGATCATAGCTGCGCTACTTCGGTTCTGCCCCCTGTAGTGAGCATCTGCCGTAAAACGAACTCCTTGAATCGACTTTGAAGAAGTTAGCATGGCATTGGGTGCTTGAAACACGTGGAATGGCTTGTTAAGTAAGGATGCTCCTTCATTCGCCAGTTCTCGCAAGGGCGTTATATCATCAAGGATATAAGCTGCTCTTCCAAATGTGCCAATGATCAAATCTCCATCTCGTGGGTGTATCTTTAGATCCATAGTGGAAACGGAAGGATAGTCCTTGCCCCACTTGTTCCAATTTACCCCCCGATCAATGGAGAAATACAAGCCCTGTTCAGTGCCGAGAAACAGTAGGTCGGGCGCTATCTTATCCTGAACAATTGACAAGGCATATCCGTTTACCTTCGCTGAGCTCACAATATTTACCCATGTATTACCAAAATCCGTGGTCTTATAAACATAGGGCTTCCAATCATTTTGCCGGTAATTATTAATCACCACATAAGCTTCACCTTCGTTAACCGGAGACGCCTCAATAAAGGGTATCCATGCACCGGCGGGTGCCCCCTTGATTCTGCTGATTTTATTTTCCCATGTCTTGCCGCCATCACGCGTCAACTGCAAATTTCCATCATCAGTCCCAACCCAAATTACTCCCTGCTTAACTGAACTTGGGGCAATGGAAACAATGGATGTAAAATTTTCCGCTTGTGTAGCATCTATAGTCAGACCGCCACTCTCTGCTTGTCTTTGCTTAGCGGAATCATTGGTTGTCAGGTCCGGAGAAATAACGGTCCATGCATCCCCACAATTATTACTCCGGTGTAAGAATTGGCTTCCAAAATAAATAGTGCAATCATCAAAAGGATCCTGGGCCAATCCGGCATTCCAATTGAATCTCAGTCTGAGGTTGCTATCTGTTGAAACCGGCTGAATATATTGCGACCGTCCGGTTTCCCTGTCATACTTGTGCAGGTTTCCACCTTGATACATCGCATAACCATATCGGCTATCAGATGGGTTGGGGGCAACATCAAAACCATCTCCAAATAACAGTTCCTGCCAGTGGCTGTTTCGGATACCTCCACTTTGAAAAATACGGCTGGGACCCCGCCAGGATCCGTTGTCCTGCATCCCTCCGTACACATTGTAAGGTAAATCGTTGTCGATATTRATGTGATARAATTGWSCCAAMGGYARRTTYTCWAYAAASCKCCARTTKKYRCCACSATCWCKTGARATATTCAAACCACCATCATTTCCATCTATGAGATAGTCTGAATTGTTTGGATCAATCCAGAATGCATGGTGGTCGGGATGGACGCCCTTTCGGTAATTGAGTATTGTATTGAATGTCTTGCCACCATCAATACTTCTGGAAGTATATGACCACAAGTTGTAAATCGTATTTTCATTGTTGGGATCTACGTAGATATCCGCGTAATAAAATGGCCGGTTACCAACATTTTTATCTGAGACTTTTTTCCACTTAAATCCGGCATCTGTAGACTTGTACAGCGTTAGTTTTTTCGCTTCAATGAGGGCATAGATRACTTTGGGATTTGATGCAGCTATAGCCAAACCCATGCGGCCCAATTCACCCTTGGGCAACCCATCCTTCTCTGTGCGCTGTTTCCAGGTATCACCACCGTCAAAAGTTATATACAAGCCGGATCCCTTACCGCCGGAATTAAAGAACCAAGGCTTCCTGCCATATTCCCACATCGCWACRACCAATTTGTTAGGATTCGCAGGGTCAACTACAAGATCAGCCGCACCAGTTTGGTCATTCACATAGAGACTCTTTTTCCAGGTTTTACCACCATCATCGGTTTTGTACACGCCTCTTTCGGCATTTGGACCCCARGCCGAACCTAAGGCGGCCACATAGACAATGTTTGGATTGTCYCTATGAATGATAATTCTATGAATGGTCTTGGTCTTTTCCAGACCCATGAGTTTCCAGTTCTTTCCACCGTCCAGGCTTTTATAAATTCCTGCACCACTACTGTGTGAATTCCGCGGATTCCCCTCACCTGTTCCCACCCAAACAACATCCGGATTGCTTTGGTCAACTGCAACTGCTCCAATTGACAAAACCACCTCGCGATCAAAGATTGGAGCCCAGCGGATTCCACCGCTTTCCGACTTCCAGACACCCCCTGAAGCGGTACCTACATAGATAATATCAGGATTAGATTCTACTACGTCAATCGAGGTAACCCTACCACTCATTCCAGCCGGGCCGATGCTTCGCATCTTCATACCCTTTAAATTTCCAACATCTATTTTTTGTGCGGCCAGAGGATGGCTGGCAATAAGGAATATTGCAAACACCCATAAACTTAGGATACTGCTTCTCAGATCACTCATTTCTAATCCCTTTAAGAAACCCTTCCAACTTACTACTGTCCTTTATGGCAGGTTCTATCTCAAACTTACTGTTTACATCAATGGCGTATAGAGAAGGTATTACCAACGCCCTGATTTTTGATACATCGTCTTCTCCAATACCTCCACTTAAAAAGAAGGGCTTTCCCCCATCGTATTTCTTTAGTATTTCCCAATCAAATTTCTTTCCCGATCCACCAGATTTATTGCTYTTGGTATCGAAGAGATAATAATCACACACCTGTTCATAGTCACTTAGGATGGAGAAATCAAATTCGCCATCTATGGAGAAAGCCTTAATTATCTTCACCTCGCTCATAATATTGCGACAAAATTCAGGACTTTCATCACCGTGAAGTTGAACATGTGTAAAGCCAACATCTTCAATTTTAGATTTTACCAGGTTTAGGTCAGMATCTACAAAAACAGCGACACTCGCTACTTCTTCGGGCAAYCCCTGKAYRATAAAYCGCATCTTGAGATTGGTCACATCCCGRGGTGAATCCTTGTGATGAATAAAWCCCATAAAATCTGGTTTCAGTTCAGCRATTTGCTGAATGTTCTCCCACGTCTTCATACCACAAACCTTGACCTTCATATCTATCTCCCCTCTTTTAGTTTCTTAATAAACTCMTCACAAGCAATRTGGGGTCTGCCCGTTTTCATGAAGCGCTCACCCATTAACAATCCATCGTACCCTGCTTCCCTTAATTTTCGYGCAGTTTCAGGATCARCAATACCACTTTCAGAAATCCTGGTAAGCTCATTTGGAATATGRTCGATGAGATCCAATGAAACTGCAACATCYACCTTAAACGACTGCAAATCTCGATTATTTACGCCAACAACGTCAATATTCTCATTCAGGTATTCTTCCACTTCCTSYCTGGATCTGACCTCRAGTAAGACTTCCARTCCYAATGTGTTRGCAAAYGCYGCCAGCGATTKAACTTCRTCCRGKGTCAATGCKGCMGCGATGAGAAGAATYGCATCTGCACCGATAGATTTTGAYTCAATTACCTGATATTCATCAACAATGAAGTCTTTACGCAGAATAGGACAATAATTATACTTGCGTGCCTCYGTCAAATCATCCGCRCTACCCCCAAAAAAGTGTTGGTCTGTTAAGATGGACAGCGCCGACGCCCCTGCCTGCATATAACCGATTGAAATGCGCTCAACTTCTGCGTGCTCATTGATAAGCCCTTTTGAAGGTGATTTCCTTTTAAACTCCGCAATTATCCCAGATAAATCCTTTCGGCAGATATACGATTTGAAGGATACTGTATCAGATTCAAAGTAAATGCTYTTCTCAAGGAGTTTAGTCGGATACAAGTCYTTGTTTTCAGCAACCTCTCCCCTTTTGAAGGATATGATCTCATCCAGCATATTTCCCTGAATCGCTGTGCCTGCCATTAGACCTATGTTATTTTTTNGTGTGAAAAAATATCCGCAAAAGTTCTTTGATACGCATCTGRTGGCGAAATGTTCGGAWTTCAGACACTATATTGCCAACAAGGTTGTCAGGCACTTATGAGCAGCCCCKGACTCYAAAGATTCACGTGCCAWTCCWATACACTCCTCYATACTCTTTTCTGAATGAATGCARGATATGGCCATACCTGCATTTGCCAYCACCACCTGATTTTGCGTTTTCGTTCCATTTCCCTTTAATATTGATGTAAATATTTCACCRGACKCCTCTACTGTGGCCCCTCCATATAGATCYGATGCTTTTACCGTTTCCAAACCSAGGTCTTGAGGCGAAAGCAGGCGCTCACCTTCATTTGAGATGACCTTRAATCTCCCTGTTAACGATATTTCATCGTATCCATCAAGAGCGTGAATAATGGAATACCGCTTTTCCGAGTTTTGATATAAGTATGCGTATTTCCTTGCCAGCTCCAGGTTAAAGACGCCCACCACCTGGTTCTTTGGAAAAGATGGATTGACCATRGGRCCCAACATATTGAAAAARGTCTTSACCCCCATCTCTTTCCTAATYGGAGCTATGTTCTTCATCGCTGGATGAAACAAGGGTGCRTGAAGAAAACATATSCCYGCYTCATCAATTTGYTTCYTYARCTTATCCGGATCACTGGTGAATTCGTATCCCAAATGYTGAATAACATTTGATGAMCCACAAGMRGAGGAGACRCCGTAATTGCCGTGTTTGGCTACCTTAACGCCCGCACCAGCGGTCACAAAAGATGACAATGTGGAGATATTGAAGGTATCCTTTCCATCACCACCGGTACCACAGAGATCTATCGTCTCATACTCAGACAGATCCACCTTGACACAAAGTTCAAGTAASGCATCGCGAAACCCAGCCAGTTCCTCYACCGTGATACTGCGCATAATGAACACCGTAAGGAATGARGCCAGTTGACTCCCATTGTATTCACCTTCGGCAATATTGACCAASAGTTCTCTTGCCCGCTCTCGTGTCAGTGTTTTTTGCTCAAATAAATATTCAAGATCCAGCTTCATCTCATTCCATTAATGCGCAATRCCATTTATCTTCTTGTGCGAAGTGGTCAATCCTTTGATCAGGGCTGAACTGAATCCYTGGTGTTCCATCTCATTTAAACCAGCTATCGTGCAACCCTGAGGCGTGGTCACTTTATCAATTTCCCGCTCCGGATGCTTGCCCGAACTTAGCAACAGCGCGGTGGCCCCATTCAAAGTTTGAGCCGCGATCTGCTGGGCAATTTCAGCATCAAATCCAATTTCAATTCCGCCCTGCGATGCAGCCCGTATGAASCGCATCGCGAATGCGATTCCACATGCRGCCAACACCGTTGCAGAYGCCATTAGCTCCTCTTCAATTTCAGCGACTTCACCCAAACTGTTAAACAACCGGTTAACTATTTTTTCATCCGACTTTGAGCCGACCTTTTTGGCTATGCAGGTCATTGAAGCCTGGATAGAAATTGCTGTGTTGGGCATAGCTCGAAACAACGAGATCCTGGTTCCGATCACCGTTTGAATTTCGTCCATTGAAACACCGGACACCACGGATATGACAATTCGCTTTTTCACAGACAAAGTAGCATTGATCTCTTCCAACACACCCAGAAGTTGTTTGGGTTGTACAGCCAGGATAACRATGTCAGCGTCACGAATTCCRGCAATATTGTTGGAAGTAACAGCAATCTTTAGTGAACCCAGTTCTTTTCCAACTTTRGCAGAGCGCTTGGTTACCGTCAGGAGCTGCTTACTACTCGCCCCCGACTTTATCAGRCCCTCGGCTATTGAGAGTCCAATATTGCCACCTCCGATTATTGTAATCTTTTTTTTATTCATTGCTCTATATTAATGTGTTAACCAATTTTTCATCAATTCTTCACCATAGTCAGTTAGTATTGATTCAGGATGAAATTGAACGCCTCTTAAATCATAGTCCCTATGTGCTATTGCCATAATCTCTCCTTCTTCATCAACTGCAGTAACTTCAAAGTCACTCTCATCACCCAGAGATTCTATGATCCAGGAATGATACCGTCCAACCTTAAACGATTGAGGCAGGCCTGCAAACAGRTAATCATCCTTAAGTACTTCAATTTGAGTAGCCACACCATGGTGTACTTGTTCCAGATTTGAAAGAACTCCTGAGAACACCTCCCCAATTGCCTGATGCCCCAGGCAAACCCCCAACATGGGTATGTTCTTATAATGTGTRCTAATTACRTCMTTCAAAATGCCWGCTTCCTCCGGAATTCCCGGCCCGGGTGATAAAACGACTTTATCATAGGCCGCAATTTCGTCAATGCCAATCTTGTCATTTCTGTAYACATCAAGRTCTACATCCGCAATTTTTTCAATGAGATGAACGAGGTTATAAGTGAACGAGTCRTAATTGTCCAGAACGAGTAATTTCATAATCATATAGAATTGGCTCGTTCGATCGCTTCATTCAAAGCGCCCAACTTGTTATTTACTTCTTGCAACTCCTTTTTTTCATCYGATTCAGAAACAACSCCTGCCCCTGCCTGRTAGATTAGGGTATTGTTCACACTTAAKATGGACCTGATTATAATGGCATGGTTAAAATCCCCATTAAAACCCATATACCCTATCGCGCCACCATAAAATCCACGAGGYCCATTTTCATATTGATCTATCAATTCCATTGCCCGATACTTAGGRGCTCCACTTAAAGTCCCSGCAGGAAAAGTATCCGCAACAATTTGGAATGCCCCCTTKGTTCCCTCTAGTTCACCAGTTACCTTAGAGACCATATGGATAACATGGGAGTAATATTGTATCTCTGAAAAGGTATCTACTTTCACATTTTTAGCGTTTCGGCTCAGGTCATTTCGCGCAAGATCCACAAGCATTATATGCTCTGAACCCTCCTTGGGATCATCCTTCAACTCCTGAGCCATYTGCGCGTCTTTTTGATCATCGCCTGACCGGGGATAGGTACCCGCTATCGGATATATTCCGGCTCTTCCATCTTTGATCACTATTTGCGCTTCAGGAGAAGATCCAAATAGTCTGAAGCTRCCRTAGTCGAAATAAAATAGATACGGGGAAGGATTTACCGCCCTGAGTGCGCGATAGACATTGAACTCATCTCCCTTAAATTTYCGCTGAAATTCTCTCGACAATACAACTTGAAAAACATCACCTCTTTTACAATGCTTAACACCTTCACYGACAATTGCCATAAATTCTTCATCGGTGAAGTTACTTCTTAGCTCCTCCTCTGATTCAAACGTATAGGATGCAAAGTTCCTGTTTTCGATTAGCGATTGAATGATTTTCCTTCCGGGTTCTTTCCCCTCCCCATCCAAACTATGTTCGAATATGTAGAGCTCGTTCTTGAAATGATCAAATATTATTAAATACCTATAAATAGCATATTGCAGGTCAGGAGTTTGTTTATCAGACGTRTCAKACGAGTGATTAAACTCAATATCYTCAAAATGCTGGACCGCCTCATAATTGATGTAGCCAAACAGACCATTCGTAACGAATTTGAACGGAACGTCATCAAGTTCAAACTTATCTTTAAAGTCCTCCACTGCATCCACCACCGTAAATGAGCCATCCAATTCCCGATTTGTCTCAGACCCATCCGGATAWCGCTCTTCRACTATGCCCTTATSTACTTGTATCGAAGCAATCGGTTCGCAGCAGATATATGAGAAACTGTTCTCATTGCTGTGATAATCAGAACTTTCCAACAAGATCGAATTGGGAAATTTATCACGTAATTTCAGGTATACGCTCACCGGTGTATGCGTATCTGAAAGTAATTTGATATATTGAGTTAAAAGCTTATACAATTTTTTCAATAAAAAACCCGATTCATGATCTGGAACCGGGTGACATTTTCTTCAGAAATTTCYTCGTACACTATCCCATTCCATTAAATAATAACGGTTTCGGTGAATTATATTTTTGCCACAATTTCATTGMAAACAAATGTAAAAAAAWTTAGAGATTTATACACCCTATAGAAGATAAATAGGCTTGGTGGCAACCTTTTTAACCCATTTTCGTCTATTTTAGCAATAGGGCAATTTTGTTCCCGCCTATCTGGTTAGAGGCAATAGAAATGCTTTTATTTTGTTATTATTGTAGATAATAACCGCTATTWAAACATGCTGGGTAGTACTACAATAGATAAATTAATTGCAGGYTGTGCCAAAGGAGATMGGAARTGCCAAAGAATGGTATACGARATGTTCTATGGTAAAATGATGGGGGTTTGTTTGCGTTATTCACACAATAAAGAGGAAGCGCAAGATCTTGTTCATGACGGGTTCATTAAAGTCTTTGATAATATAAGCAAGTTTAATTACTCAGGATCATTYGAAGGTTGGATAAGAAGAATCATGGTCAATACAACRATTGACCACTTTAGAAAGAACAAAAACGTATTTGTAAAAGACATAGAGGACTTTARCAACATTGCARCAGAAGAACCRGATGTAGATGTRCTAAGCCAGTTAAGAACTGAGGATATCATGAAAGCRGTRMAAACGCTTTCACCGGCATACAGAACCGTATTTGGATTGTATGTGATTGAGGGATATTCTCACAAAGAGGTGGCAGAAGAATTGGGRATAAGTGTTGGAACCTCTAARTCAAATTTGGCAAAAGCAAAAAATAACTTAAAGAAACTCTTCACAAAAGTTAATAAACCGAAAGAAGAGAAAGTGCAATAAAAAAGAAGATAACTTGAGCGATTTAGAAAGAGATAGTTTTGAAGAATTCCTGAGAGATTCATTGGAGAATTACTCCAGTGAGGATACTCCCAATTGGTCGGAGATGGAAAGTCGCCTGGATGAAGTTGAAGCGGCATCATCATCCGGATCTGGTGGTTTTGGTGTAACTATAGCTAAATGGGTGGTGGCAGTGGTCGCTATCGCAGGTTTGTCAATATTGGTTTCCAATCTATGGAACAATGATGATACCCAAAACGGTGTAGAAAGCAACACGAGCAAGGAATCGTTCATCAATAAGATAAGAGCCTTGACCATTGCAGATGAATCAGAAGAAGCTMCTGAACCAGGGGAGATTGGTVCTGAAGAGATGGAAGATGGGGCTACATCCAGGAAACTGACAGAAGGGGATATAGGGCTGACAAATTCTGAACTGAAAAACCAGAAGAGTATGGATAACTCCGACGCAGATCAGATCGTGTTTGCAAAATCGGTACCAAAAGTTCAGTATGACCCCAGTGGGTTCAATTACAGCATGCTAAGGGCTGCGGTTAGAAATACAACAGCGCCAGACCCTATTGCCGAATTTGGTGCTGATGTGGATGAAGGATGTGCGCCGCTCACAGTGACTTTCAAACTGGAGTCCCAGGATATAGCAATGAGTTATATATGGGACTTTGGTGATGGAGACATGTCAACTGATGCAAACCCYGTTCATGTGTACACAGAAACCGGAACTTATAGCGTTGAATTRACYGTCACCTCACTGATCAATCAGAAGTATATAACAACGGTAAGTTCAAATCCAGTTGTAGTGTATGGCACACCGGAGGTTGCTTTCAACAGGGATACGGATGAAGAYGAGGCGGGAATGGAAGTTACATTCGTAGACTTATCCAGCAATGTTATTGAATGGGTATGGAATTTCGGAGATGGAGTCCGTTCGACATCGAAAGAAGAAAATCCGACACATACCTACACYGATGAAGGAACTTATATCGTTGAGCTTGTTGGYAARGATATAAACGGTTGYAAGGATACAATGTACTCAAAAATCCGTGTCAGTGGAAAGAAATTGACTCTCAATTCTTTAATACCAACCGCTTTCTCACCCAACGGTGACGGAAGAAACGACGTGTTCCTACCACTGATCACTATGACTGCAAATCTAGATTTTGAAATGTCAATCTATGACAGGCAGGGTAATCTTCTTTTTGAGACTCATGACATTAACCAGGGATGGGACGGTCGACTCAAGGGTTCTGGCCGCACTGCTCTTCAAGGTACTTACATCTGGGTAATCACCTTGAAAAATGAACAAGGTGAAGATGATCGTCAAGTCGGTACAATCAGCTTGTTCCCGTAAGTAGAATTTTACTACACACCTTCTTATTTCCCCGAGTATAGTTTTTATATTTACCATTGATTCTACTCACAATCAATGGACTATAGATACGTCTGTACTGCTCTCTTTCCATTACTGTTGTTCTCTTGCTCTATCGAAAACACAGCTGAGAAACCGCTTCCTTCGGGACTTTTTACTGAACTGGGAAATGGCCAATCCGGTATCACATTTGTCAATGTGATCCAGGAAGACAATCAGCGCAATATTTTCACATACGAGTACTTCTATAACGGTGGAGGTGTTGGTGTAATTGATGTCAACAACGATGGATTGTTCGATCTCTTCTTTACAGGAAACATGGTTGAGGATAGATTATACCTGAATTTGGGAAACCTGCGGTTCAAGGATATTACCATATCTGCAGGTGTGGGAGGTGGTAATGGATGGTCGACCGGAGTAACGGTGGCCGATGTGAATGCAGATGGTTTCTATGATATCTACGTTTCACGTTCGGGTCCCTACACCAATCCAACAATGAGGAAAAACCATCTTTTCATCAACAATGGCAACTTGACATTTACGGAAAGTGCAGCGGCCTATGGACTCAATGACATGGGATATGGTACTCAAGCCACATTCTTTGATTATGATAAAGATGGAGATCTCGATATGTATCAGGTGAATCATTCAATTGATTTTTCACGCCCTATGGAAAAGGAACTTCGCCAGAATTCAAATAACCACTGGTCATCYGATCGWCTTTATAAAAATGAGGGAAATAATCAATTTATCGACGTGACCAGCRGGGCAGGCCTGGTAAGCGATGCATTCGGACTCGGAGTTGYTGTGGCGGACTTAAACGGTGATGGGTTACCCGACATCTATGTCTCCAATGATTATATCGAAGCCGACTTTATGTATCTCAATAATGGTGATGGGACGTTCACGGACCACATTGAAACGAGCACAAAGCACATTTCCAATTACGGGATGGGAGCAGACATTGGTGACATTAACAATGACGCACTTCAGGACATCATTGTATTGGATATGCAGGCGGAAGATTATAAGCGTTCAAAGACCATGATGGYCACCATGGACATCAGGAAATTCTGGAATTCCATCACGGAGGGCTATCATTATCAATACATGAGGAATACAGTGCAGCTCAACAATGGCAACGGAACTTTTAGCGAAATCGGACAAATGGCAGGCGTCTCTAAAACTGATTGGAGTTGGGCACCATTGATTGCCGATTTCAATAATGATGGTCTGAAGGACCTATTCGTTACAAATGGATATAAACGAGATGTCTCCAATCAGGATTTCCGTAAATACACAAAACAAGCTGCCGCCACAATGGGAGGAGAGGTAACGCTTCCACTCCAACAGGCGTTTGCTATGATTCCATCAGTAAAACTGAGGAACTATCTGTTCCTGAATGACGGCAACNTTGGTTTCCTGGATGTGACCGATTCTGTCGGCATTGCCAGCAAGTCCTTTTCCAACGGCTGTGCCTATGTTGATTTGGATAATGATGGAGACCTTGACCTTGTTACCAACAACATCAATGACCCGGTCATGATTTRCCAGAACAACTTTCAGGCTTTCAAGAAAAACAACTACCTGGATTTTGACCTTCCTTCCAATGCGTGTAACGGCACTAAAATCAAGATCACCTATGGCGACCAGCTACAAGTAATCGAAGGGGGCACCACCAGGGGCTATTTGTCCTCAGTAAGCCCGCGGGTGCATTTTGGTATCGGTGATGTTGAACATATTGATGAAATATTGATCACCTGGCCGAACGGAAAGAATCAGGTAATCAGAGAACCTAAGATTAACACATTGCTAAAGGTACAGTACAACCCAGATCAGGAATACAAGCCAAAAGCTTCAACATCCATTTTCTCTTTATTTGAGCGATTAAATTCAGATCAGTTTTTGAACTTCMGACATAAGGARAATGAGTTTAATGACTTCGAAAAGGAAGTGCTGCTACCACATAARCTCTCAGAACWAGGACCTTTTTTAACCAAGGGAGATGTAAAYGGTGATGGCYYGGAAGACTTCTTCATTGGAGGCGCCTCGGGCTATYCYGGAAGMATGTTTCTGCAGAATACTACAGGGCAATTTTTCAAGGGCAGYTCTGGCTTATGGGACCAAAAGAAAGACCGTGAAGATATGGGTGTTGCCTTATTCGATGCGGATGGTGATAAGGACCTGGATCTTTATATTGTATCTGGGGGATATGAATTTGAAGAACAAAGCTCCCTCTTGCAGGATCGATTGTATCTAAATGATGGAACTGGAATTTTCACGGATGCCCGAGACGCGCTCCCAAAAATACTCAAGAGCGGCTCCTGCGTGAAACCCTGTGATTTTGACAATGATGGGGACCTGGATTTATTCATTGGAGGGCGGGTGATTCCGGGCGCCTACCCCGGATCCCCGGGAAGCACACTATTGGAAAATAACAACGGCATCTTTTCTGAGGTAACAATGGACAAGGCTCCTGATTTCAATAAGCTGGGAATGGTCACCGATGCCATTTGGACGGACATAAATGGGGATCAATCAATGGACCTGATTGTGATTGGAGAATTCATGCCTATCACTGTGTTTATTAATAAGCAAGGAACTTTCAAAAATGCCACGGCCGACTATGGACTATCAAACACAAGAGGTTGGTGGAATAGCATTAATGCAGGTGATTTTGATAATGATGGTGATATGGATTTTGTGGTTGGGAACCTTGGCTTGAATAGTAAATACAAAGTGTCGCAAAGACGTCCATTGCATCTGTACGCCGAAGATTTTGACCAATCCGGAACACTCGACCTGGTTTTGGCCCAACACACCGATAGCACCCTTGTGCCAATAAGAGGTAAAGAGTGCATATCAGATCAAATGCCATTTATCGATGAGAAATATCCAACCTACGAGGCTTTCGCTAACGCCGATCTCTACGATATGCTCGGCACGAACGGACTCAACCAGGCGCATCATCTTGTTGCAGAAATGTTCGCATCTGTTTATCTCGAAAACCATGGGGGTATACTGAAAATCAAACCACTTCCTAAATTGGCACAAATGTCAACTGTCAACAGCATCCTGGTAACGGATCTTSACAACAGCGGAGCCYTGGATATCATACTGTCCGGAAACAACTACAGCGCGGAAGTTGAAACCGGCCGGCATGATGCCGGATATGGGCTTGTATTATCAGGAGACGGGAAGGGAAACTTCAAAACCCTGAGCATTGAGCAAAGCGGATTCTTCGCTGACAGGAATGCTAAGTCATCAATTCTCATTCCGACCGCGGAAAATAAACAGCTACTCATTGTCGGAAATAACAAGGGTTTACTGCAAGGTTTTTTGACCGAAAAAGAACGCTAAAAACAAGGCTGTTTTAACGTAGGGGTAAATCTGGTTTCAACTGTCTTATAATAAGCAACTAAATTGTCCAAAATTATTATTTAAGCCTTTGCTTAAATTGACTTAATTAGCTATTTTCGCATATAATAAAACAACAGGGACTAATTTTGTTTATTATGCAACAATGCCCTGTAATAGAAAAGGGAATTTGGCCTTCAGGTTTRYAAAAACTTTAATTCTSYTWRKMYWRWMSYWMAKMASMGTWYWWRRRMARYWRAAWTNGGTAYYMMMMAYATYYTGWWYWMMWKAMSARWYRAACGATGCTCTGGAAGCTTCGGACAAGGCCTATAAGCTTGCAAGAGAAAACGCGGAAATACAGATAAACAACCTTTTAAACCAGCTGCAGACCGCAAAGATGGCGGAGCAGATCTTCTTGGTTCCGGTAGTGATTCACGTAATCCATGTTGGTGAAGCTGTGGGAGTTGGCTCGAATATATCTGCAGCCCAGTGCAGTTCTATGGTTGATGGGTTAAACAGGGATTTCAGAAGACTTCCGGACGATGGTGGGATTGCACTGGGCGCGGGCGTTGATACCAAAATTCAATTTTGTCTCAAGGGAATTAACAGGGTTGATGGAACTGTGGTTTCAGGATATGGTACCAGTGGTATCACCAGTTCCAATGAAGTTTCAGTAAAAGCCTTGAGCAAGTGGGACAACTGCTGCTATATCAATGTATGGTCAGTTTCGGAGATCGATGGCAATAACGGTGGAGCGGGCACTCAAGGTTATGCCTATTTCCCGTCAAACCCCTGCGGAGCAAATGCTTCCAGAGACGGCGTCGTTGTCCTGTACAATGCCCTGGGGAGCGACCCAAGTGGAGGACTTGGATACAACCTTAAGACCTACACCAACATGGGAAGGGTGATGACCCATGAAATGGGCCACGCCTTTGATCTATACCATACATTTAATGGGGGATCCTGTACGGAGGCAAGCTGTGCCACTCAAGGAGACCTCTGTTGTGATACGCCGCCACACCCAGGAACGAACGCCAACTGCGGAACGCCGGAATGTGGAGGAACTCAACCAGTCAACAACTATATGGACTATACGGGGGAAGCCTGCCAAAACATGTTCACACAATGTCAAAAAGACCGTATGCGTGCTGCATGTGCCGGACCGAGGGCAGGACTGTTCATTGCACCATGCGGATGCCCACCATTACTGGCCTTGGATGCAGGAGTAATTGCCATTACATCGCCTTCCGGAACATCCTGTGGTGATTCCCTTTGCCCAACCGTTGAGATAAAGAACTTCGGATCGGACACACTCGTCAGTACAACAATAAATTATCAGGTCGATGTCACAAATTACACTTTTGCATGGACCGGCTCTCTGCCACCCAATTTTACCGAGGTTGTTCAACTACCGTGCATCGTCGTTCCACCGGGAGCACATACATTCACCTCCTGGACCACACTGCCTAACGGTGGGGTTGATCTGGATCTTCTAAATGACACAACTACAACGACCTTTACCACAATAGTAGGATCCGCTGTCGACTTGACCCTTGTCACAGATAATTTTGGATACGAAACATATTGGGATATTACCGATTGTGGCAGTACGGTATACGGATCCGGAGGATACGCTGGAATACCCCCGGGCGGGACGCAGGCCGCAACTTCCTCTTCTCCAGGAGCGCTGGCCAATAACACCACTTACAATGAAGCCATCTGTCTTCCAGACGGCTGTTACTGCTTCAATATTTACGATGATTTTGGTGATGGAATATGCTGTACCAATGGTAGTGGATCGTATTCATTGGTGGATCAATTTGGCAATACGCTTGCTTCCGGAGGATCGTTCACGGTGTCACAGACAGGAATTAATTTCTGTGTCACCTCTACCCCACCGATCCCGGGCTTCACCAGTTCGGCGACCTCGGTTTGCGCGGGTGACACCATTACATTCACAGACACCAGTACCTCGAATCCAATATCCTGGTCCTGGACATTCCCTGGAGGTACACCGGGAACATCCACAGCTCAAAATCCAGTAATCGTTTACAATACATCAGGAATATATGACGTGACCCTGGCTGTAACCAATGCAGTTACGACCAATACCCAGACATTTACCAATTATGTAACTGTTAATGCAAACCCAACACTTACAACGACCCAAACTGACGCCAATTGCGCCTGTAACGGAGACGCTACAGTTACCGCAGCTGGAGGGTTGGCACCCTATACATATAACTGGAATGATCCGGGTTTGCAAGCTACGGCTACAGCCACGGGATTATGCGTGGGGTCTTATGCGGTTACGGTAACTGATGCCAATGGCTGTGATAATATCACATCCGTTACCATTATTGAGACCGGAACCTTCACTGCTTCGATTGCCTCCTCTTTGGATGTAACTTGTAATGGGGCGGGAGATGGCAGTGCCTCGGCGACCGCCAGTAGTGGAACATTGCCATATACATATCAGTGGAGTAACTTAGCTACGACCTCATCGATTTCGGGAATTAGCGGAGGCGTATATACGGTTACCGTAACAGACGCTGTTGGGTGCACTGCTGTAGCTTCAACCACTATTAATGAGCCGGCGCTTCTGACATCTGTAGTATCACCTACCGGGGCAGGATGTAGTGGTTCATGTACCGGTTCTGCGGTTGTAACACCGGCAGGTGGAACCGGAGCCTACACTTATCAGTGGAATGATCCGGCATTTCAAWCCACCGCCACAGCAATAGGGCTATGTGCAGGATCATACACAGTCAATATYACGGATCAAAATGGMTGTACTACCTCGAGTAACGTTACGATTACGGAGGCCTCYGCCACTACACTCACYATGTCTYCTACAAATGCCACTTGYGGCAATCCAGATGGTTCTGCATCGGTTGGAGCAAGTGGAGGCAACAACCCTTATACRTAYTTCTGGAATGATCCGGCAAATCAAAATACTGCCACAGCAGTTAACTTATTACCCGGGGGTTATACTGTTACTGTGGTTGACGTAAATGGCTGTTCGGTAACCGGAAACGTTTCCGTAAATGCATCCGGTGGACCAAATGCTTCCATTTCAGGTTCAGGTAATATCTCCTGTAATGGGGCATGCGATGGTACTGCAACTGTATCTCAATCAGGAGGGACTGCCCCTTACACCTATACGTGGACTGGCACGCCCACCCAAAACACAGCGACAGCCACATCGCTTTGCAGTGGAGGATACCAGGTATCAGTTGTAGATGCAAATGGGTGTGTATCTGCTGCTTCCGTTCAAATAACAGAACCGAATCCGTTGATAGCCTCTATCACGGACAGCGTAATGGTTTCATGCAACGGAAATTGTGATGCCACGGGAACGGTTACTGCTGTTGGGGGTACGGGTCCCTATACCTATTCATGGAACACATCTCCGGTTCAAAACACGCAAACCGCGACGGGCTTATGTGCCGGAAGCTATATTGCCACGACTACAGATGCCAATGGATGCGTCACACTCACCAATTTGATCGTGACTCAGCCGCCACCTCTCACCGCTCCTACAACTGGATCAGTTACAGTCTGTGCTTGTCCTTGCGCTGGTGTGGTGAGGGTATTCCCGGCAGGGGGAACACCGCCTTATTCAGTGGTTTGGTCGAATGGATTTACAGATCAATTTCAAACGAAACTCTGTGATGGCACTTACGATGTTACCGTTACGGATGCGAATGGATGTGTTATAACTGGTCCAACTGTGGTGATTATCAACTGAAGAATATGGTAATGAAATACAACATACTGATTGGTTTGATACTGTTAAGCACCCTACCCGTGCTGGCCCAATCCAGCCTGTCCAAGGATAGTTACGCTGTTGTCAATTCCCAAAAAGTGGACAATCTGGAAAGGTATAGAGATGCCCTGTCTGCCATTGATTTGGACAAGTACCGTGAAGATGATAAACGTCGCGTTCTGAAATTTACCACTGGGGTGGAAATTGTTCTTTATTCCAGAAACGAAATGRAAAAAGGCCATAGCCCTGAGACGGCAAGTGAGGTATCAAACGACGTGCGAATTTTAAAGCTTGGTCCAAATGGGCAAATAGCCGAACAAGCACCTCAGCGAGACCTAAGTACTTCCAAACCAATTATCGCCACCAAGGCTGAGTTTCCTGTAGATGAGACGCTCCCGAATGGATTTCCTGTACAAACAAATTCGGGAAATAAACTTGCCGACCAGAAACAATATCAGGTGAACAAGCAGAAATGGATCAATGAAAACCCAGAAGAATATAAACAAATATCTTCTGGAGGGGGGRCGACTGTCATCTCGAAATCAGAATACGATCAAATGTCAAAAGAGAAGCAAAAGATGATCAGGAATAGCCCGGATAAATACTTTATTCAAGATTTGAAATGAAGTCCATCRTYACATATTTATTGGGAAYTATTTTYCTCCTTTCAGTAGGCTTGATCGGTCAGGTCAGTGCACAATGTCCGAATGACAACAATGTGTATGTWGACCTTACTCCAACAGGYCCTGGCAAYACACAAACAACARCTTGTGCATGGGGTGGAGATTACATGACRTTCACKGCCTGTGCKGGTGCTGAATATACGATTACCACATGCGGAGATACTGATTTCGACACGCAACTGACAATATATGAGCCAGATGGAACGACAGTTGCCGGATTCAATGACGATGCTTGTGGTTTGCAGTCTACAGTTACTTTTACGGCAACCACAACTGGAGTATTTAATGCGGTACTGGACGCATTTCCTTGCGCGACGCAAAATACTTGTATGACGATCTCGGTCACCCAGAATACCGCCTGTTCCGGTGGACCTTGTGTGACACCTTCTTGTACGCCAAATCCGCCTCAAGGATGTAGCAATTCTTGTGCGCTTACCTTGCAAACTCCTCCGGCGTGCCCAAGTGTAACTCCGGTGGAAGATGTATTCTGCATAAGCAATGTAGGCGCCACCTTCTCTAATCCTTATACGTATATACCGAATTGTCAGGGAACTGGAGTGGATATGCCCTTGTTTTCTTCYGACATATGGTATTCGTTTGTTGCAACTGGTAACGTGCTGGATATTGACGTAACGGGTGGTATTGTCAATCCCAGTGTCGGTCTTTACACGGGAAGTAGCTGTAACGCCCTAACGGGAATTGGATGTGCAAATGGAGCTGCCGGGACAGTGAGTGTGACTTTTACATTATTGAACCCCGGCCAGACTTATTGGATACATATCAGCGGCGCTGACACTACTGATCAGGGTGCTGCTGATCTAACAATTACCAGTTATAATGATTGTGATAATTGTTTGTTAGGTGCCACCCTCACAGCAACTCCACCACCAGTGAACAATACGTATCAAGCCGGACAAACCGTGAGTTTCTGCTTCAATGTTACGGATTGGAACCCGACTTCCGTAAATTGGATACATGGTGTTACACCAACATTTGGAGCGGGATGGGACCAGTCAACGCTTGTTCCTACCATACCACCATCTTGTGATGGACAAGGTGCTTGGGGCTGGTAYAATAGTGTTACGGGTGGGGCAACGGGAACGGTAGCAGGACCCGGGTTCTTTTACGAAACAAACAATGGCTGCGGGCCTCCTCCTTCTCTCTGTGATGGTACAGACCCCGGGGACAATTTCGGGGATAACTGTACTGGAGTTGTTAATTTCAATTTCTGTTGGGATATCACAGTGGCAGGTTGCCCACCYAATATAAATGGTGCYGATCTAGGGGTAACGGTCACATCATGGGGTGATGGAGAAACGGGATCATGGGCCAGTTTAGCCTGTAACAGCGATCCAGACGTTACATTCTCGGCAATTGCCGCCTGCTGTTTCCCTCCTATCATGGACTCAACTGATGTTACCTGCTTTGGTGCCTGTGATGGTACGGCAACAGCGGTAGGTCAAGGCCAGGCGCCTTTTWCGTATAATTGGTCAACGGGGGGCACCGGTCCAACAGAAATCGGACTCTGTTCCGGAACATATCTTGTTACCGTTACAGATGATGCAGGTTGTGTGACAACGGGAATTATACAGGTCAATGAACCTCCCCCTWTTACRGTAAGCACCACATTTACCAATATAACATGTAATGGGCAGACAGATGGTACGGCGACGGCAACTGTGTCGGGTGGAACTGCTYCATACACGTACTCGTGGAATTCATCTCCGGTTCAAAATACGAGCACCGCTACCGCGCTGC
This sequence comes from Flavobacteriales bacterium, assembly GCA_002400975.1. Lineage (GTDB taxonomy): Bacteria > Bacteroidota > Bacteroidia > NORP154 > NORP154. Next base: position 82,046 of record NVRW01000004.1, read on the forward strand.
CGATAGGCAACTATACCGTAACTGTAACGGATGCCAATGGTTGCCAGATCTTTGGTACGGTAACAATTACTGAACCGGCTGTGCTTACTTCTTCTGGCTTTGGAACCGAAGAGAGCTGTCAAGCGGGATGTGACGGCGCAATCAACTTAACACCTCTGGGTGGAACCACTCCTTATTCTTACTCCTGGTCAAACGGATCGACTACAGAAGATATCATTGACCTATGTGCTGGAACATACAACGTAACCGTGACCGATGCAAGTGGCTGCATTACCAGCGTCAGTGTKACCCTTAACCCCATTGTRGACGTTTTAGCAGCGTTTACCTATAATGGCAATCAATGTCTTCTTGGCAATACCTATATCTTTACCAACAATGGTGATGTTCCCGGCTCTTGCGGACCGGCTTGTCCAACTTATTGGTGGGATTACGGAGACGGTTCAACATCRACGGGCACAGATCTGGCTGCTGCCAATCCAACKTACACCTATGCTGCAAYAGGYACCTATACGGTKACCCARGTCATTACSGATGGMAGTGGTTGTTCGGATACAACGACCCTAACCCTTCAGGTTTTAGATGCACCGGTCGCTACGGTAACAGGCGTAGACGAAACCTGTGTAAATGCCTGCAATGGAACGGCTACCGTCAGCACAAGTGGAGGAGCCCCGATAGCAAACTATAACTGGAGCAATGGTGGCGTCACACAAAGCATATCCGGATTGTGTGCTGGGACATACTCGGTTACAGTAACTGATTTGAATGGCTGTCAAGACACTTCCTCAATTACTATCAATTCCGGGACGGATATCAAAGCGGGCTTCACCTATAATGGTGATCAATGCCTGAATGGAAATACCTATACATTTACCAACATAGGAACTGTACCTGGATTGTGCGGGATGAATTGTCCTACATTCACATGGGACTTTGGAGACACCTTCACTCAAAGTGGAACGACGGCGGGAGATGCAAGTCCGACGCATACCTATGGAACACCTGGAACCTATACAGTTACTCAAATAGTATCAGATGGAGTATGTGCTGATACAATCATTCAAATAATTATCGTTTATCCAGAACCTACGATAACAATTGTGCCTGTCGACCTCTCATGTGCTGGAGTTTGTGATGGTTCAGCCGACCTTACAGTTCTTACAGGGACGCCWCCCTACACTTACAATTGGACGAATTTTGAAACAGCACAAGATCTTAACGGAGTATGTGCGGGTACTTATGGCGTAACAGTTACTGATTCAGTGGGATGTACAGTTACAGGTACTGTAACCATCAATGAACCTCCAGCCATCCTAATCACGTTAACCGCAACCAATCCGTCATGTAGCGGCATATGTGATGGGTTGATTAATTCAGCTGTATCAGGTGGAAGTGCACCGTATACCTATCAATGGAATGACCCTGCGAACCAAACTACTTCAACTGCCACGGGATTGTGCGCAGACACTTTTATGCTGGTGGTTACTGATGCCAATGGTTGTTCTGACAGCGATACTGTCTCAATCGTAACACCTCCCCTACTTGGGGCGACAACAGTGGGTACTGACGCTACATGTTTCGGTATATGCGATGGAACAGCTTCTGTAACTGCAAGCGGTGGCACACTACCTTATACTTATAATTGGAATGATCCCCTATTCCAAACTACGGATACCGCGACTGGTCTTTGTGCAGGCACTTTCACCGTTACCGTGACAGATGCAGGCAATTGCGATACTATACTGACTTATGTAGTCAATGAGCCTCTGGCTATGACGCTAACCACTTCTTCGACGCCTGCAACTTGTGGAAATCCAGATGGATCGGCTTGTGTTGTAGTATCAGGAGGAACAGTGCCTTTTACCTATTCATGGGATGATCCGGGCTTACAGGTTACCATCTGTGCAACGACACTTCTGGCAGGTGGTTATACCATTTTGGTTACTGATGCCAACGGATGCACAGCTTCTGCACCAGTAGCAGTAAGTGACGTGGGAGCTCCTACCGCAACCATTAGCGACAGTGCTGACGTTTCATGTAACGGTGGAASTGAYGGWTCKGCRASKGTKWCWSCKWCYGGYGGMACAGCWCCWYWYASSTATTYGTGGARTNWYCYCKCYNATKCAGACAGACAGTGCCGCTACTGGATTGCCGGCCGGCACATATACGGCTACGCTGACAGATGCCAGCGGCTGCGTCACATCCGCTTCGGTAACCATAACTGAACCGCTATTGTTAACCGTATCTATTACGGCCAGTACCAATGTAAGCTGTGCTTCCGCGTGTGATGGAACATCAACAGCATCGGTATCTGGAGGAACTGCGCCATACACTTATTCATGGGATTCTTCTCCCGTCCAAACCAACTCAGTGGCAAGTGGGCTGTGTACAAATTTCTACACTGTTTCTGTCACGGATAGCCTWGGGTGTATTGCCACAGATACGATAACAATTGWRGAGCCATTRCCCATTRCTGCAAGTATCATAGGAACAGACGTCTYATGTAACCTGGGAACCGACGGCTCTGCAAACCTGACAGCGACAGGAGGCACATTRCCTTTTACATATCTRTGGTCAAATGGTGCGACAAGTGAGGATATAATAAATCTTGCCGCRGGCATTTACAMKGTAACGATCACCGATGCAAGTGGMTGTRATACTATAGCTACAGTGACTATTAATGARCCTCTCKCAATTACCCTTAGTACAATTGAGGTAGACGCTAACTGTGGTCTTGCAGATGGCTCTTCTACAGTTTCCGCCAGTGGGGGTAGCGGATCATATACGTATTCCTGGGATACATCTCCCGTTCAAACGACTGCWRCAGCTACGGGRCTCTCAGCAGGAACTTACACCGCCACTGTMACGGACTCAAATGGTTGCTTCGCTACCATCAGCGCAACAATCCTSGATATACCTGGGGGAACTGCCTCGGCTGTGGTGGATAACAATCCCACAGGATCWGGTCTATGYGATGCACAAGCCACAGGATCAATCACAGGTGGCACYGCGCCGTTTACTTATTTGTGGAAYGATCYGGGRGCTCAGACAACTGCAACCGSAACTGGGCTTTGTGCGGGTACATATTGYGTAACCATAACTGATGTTAATGGATGCCAGGATAGTGCATGCGTTATAATTGTTGATCCTCCAGCAATTKTGCTAACAATAATTGCCACCAATAATTTGTGTTTCGGAGATTGTAATGGAGCAGCTGATCTGACCGTTACSGGTGGAATAYCACCCTATACTTTTYTATGGAATCCGCTGGGTCAAACCGCTGAGGATATCATCAACCTTTGTGCGGGCACCTATACCGTCCAGGTGACAGATTCCAATGGAATTGTTACGACTGATTCGGTCACSATAACTGARCCCCTTGCTSCACTTGCTGCGACTGTAGCAGGCACGGATATACTGTGCAATGGCCARACTACCGGAGCTATAAACCTGACCGTWACTGGTGGAACTGCCCYWTATACTTATYTGTGGGCTCCAGGTGGAGARACAACTGAAGATTTGAGCAACCTGGCATCAGGAACATATACGGCTACTGTGACTGAYGCRAATGGATGTACAACCACTGCCAGCTACACCGTAGTTGAACCTACTCCWATCTTGCTAASYAGTTCTGGCATCAATGCAAATTGTGGACAAGCTGATGGACAAGCTTCYGTAAGTGCATCAGGTGGTAYTTCGCCTTATGYGTACTCGTGGARTACTTCTCCTGTRCAGACCGGTAATAYAGCAATCGCAATCCCTGCAGGATCTTATACAGTAATTGTAACGGATGCTTCCGGTTGCCAGGATTCGGCAACAGTAAATATTTCWGACGTRGGAGGTGGTACTGCAACTATAACTACTGATAATGATGCGTYCTGTTTTGGAGATTGYAATGGGCAAGCTARCATAGCTATCGYKGGHGGAACGGCTCCGTTCACTTACSTATGGGACGATCCTGCAGCACAAACCAATCCTATTGCCAGCGGTTTATGTGTAGGCACATTTAACGTCAGCGCAACAGATGCWGTTGGTTGTCTGTTAACYGGATCGGCAACAATTCTCCAACCTACTGCAATCAGCGTGGTTGTTACGGGGAYRRACGCAAATTGTTTTGGAGCTTGCGATGGTAGTGCAGTTACGACGGTTTCRGGAGGTACGATTCCCTATACCTATGCCTGGAACACCTCGCCTATACAGGTTACAAATAATGCCGTAGGCCTCTGTGCAGGCAGCTATAATGTCACCGTCACGGATGGAAATGGATGYGAYACGGTCSAATCRGTGCTTATAAACGAGCCGTTAGCGATTGTAGTGACCACCACCACCSTGACTTCAACGTGYGGACAGGCAAATGGRCAGGCAACTGCTTCGGGAACAAACGGTACMACACCATATTCTTATGTCTGGGGCAATGGTCCGATAACTTCGACCAATAACGGATTATTGGCAGGATCTTATACGGTGACCATTACAGATGTAAATGGATGTACTGGAATTGGTGCGGCAGCCGTTAGCGATACGATTGGCCCGTTGGTATTGATCACCGACAGCACCAATGTAAGTTGCCCGGGAGGAAGTGATGGTAGTCTTACAGCCGATGTTGCAGATGGATCTCCTCCTTACACCTACTCYTGGAATGATCCACTTAACCAAACGACACTTATAGCRAGTGGYCTTGTAGARGGCACCTAYGTTATAACAGTCATTGAYTCATCCGGATGTATTACRACYGCAACCCAAACAATTAGCGCTCCACCTCTATTGGTGGCTTCAATAAATTCAAGCACMAAYCYATCATGCAATGGTATTTGYGATGGCACGGCTACCGTAAGCGGTATTGGCGGCACYRGTGCTTAYACATACATTTGGGATGATCCAGGCTTGCAGACAACTTCAACCGTTACTGGTTTATGTGCTGGTGTGTTTTYRGTAACGATCACAGATGCCAATGGTTGCACTGATACAGCCAGCRTTACRCTGACTGAGCCTTTACCACTCAATGTAACTACTACTTTTAATSCWGCCAGTTGCGCAGGGATATGCGATGGCTCAATATCCACATCTGTRACTGGAGGAACTMYGGCCTATGCCTATGTYTGGAACGATCCTTCGATTCAAACYACCGCTACTGCCTCYGGCTTATGCGCGGGAAGTTATGATGTTACGATCACGGATGCCAATGGTTGCACATTTATCTCGACGGAGACGGTAACTGAACCAGCCCCTCTCGTGTCAACAATAATATCAGTGACHGGGGTGAGCTGTAATGGTCTTTGTGATGGVTCAGCCGAGATTGCGATAACTGGTGGAACACTRCCGTTGACCTATCTRTGGAGCAATGGTCAAACTATAGCACTTGTGACAAAYGTATGCGGTGGCCCGTTAACGGTAACGATAACAGATGCGAATGGTTGTACGATAAGCGACAATGTCATTATCCCTGMACCCGCCCCAATTGTCAATGTATTTACCAGTACAAATGTTGATTGCTTTGGAAATTCYACCGGTGTAGCTASCGCAAATATTTCTGGAGGAACTGCGCCATACACATATTTATGGGATGACTTGAGTTTTCAAACCTCTGCSTCGGCTACTGGTCTGATTGCCGGAACATACACCGTTCTGGTTACAGATTCCAGCGGCTGTACCTTATCTGATATAATTACAATTACAGAACCCGTCGCAATTGCGATGACGCTGGACACAACAGGTGCCAACTGCGGCCTGAGCGATGGTTCAGCGTGCGTCACCGTATCCGCCGGAGTTGCGCCCTTTAGYTATCTATGGGATGACCTTGGCGCCCAAACCACTGCTTGTGCGATTGGAATATCGTCAGGAAATTACAATGTRACGGTAACGGACAACAGTGGATGCACCGCCATAGGTCTGGTTGTWRTCAATGATCTTGGAGCTCCAACGTTAATCATTTCTGCGTTTGCAGATGCCAACTGCAATGGTGGCTGTGATGGATTTGCCACAGTACAAATTGTCAATGGTGATCCACCTTATACCTATACGTGGAACGATCCAAATACCCAAACTACGGCCAATGCWGGTGGKCTATGCGCGGGTACRTATATTGTTARCATTTTGGATTCAAATAGCTGTTCAGGGAGTATCTCTGCCATCGTTGGAGAACCAACTTCCTTAAACGTAACTATATCTGGTCAAACGCCTACATCGTGCAATGGATYGTGCGACGCAACAGCAACGGCWCTTGGYTCTGGAGGAACCCCGCCTTATTCTTATCAATGGAATGATCCCGGGCTACAGACTACACAAACTGCTACGGGTCTCTGCGCAGGGACCTATGGTCTGACTCTCATTGATGCCAATGGATGTACGGATACCACTTCAGTAACGATCTTACAACCAACAGTGATTGCRTTAACTACTTCTTCGGWGAACGCGAATTGTAGTCAATCAGATGGAAGTGCAACGGTATCTGCCACTGGCGGAAATGGTCTCTACGCCTATTTATGGGACGATCCAAGTTCGCAAATTACTGCGACTGCCATCAATATTTCGGCTGGCACCTACACCGTAATTGTTACCGATATTCTCGGATGCACCGCTTCGGCTACGGTTACGGTCAACGATGTGCCACCAGGGGTAGCCACCATCTCAACTTCTGTAAATGTATCGTGCAACGGTGGCGGGGATGGAAGTGCAACTGTTTCAATGGCCGGTGGCACATTGCCCTTTACRTATCTATGGGACGATCCCCTTGGMCAGACCACMAACACCGCTACYGGCCTGGGAATAGGATTGGTGACCATAACCGTTACAGATTCAAATGGCTGTGTCGTCAATGCCAGTACAACAATCAATGAGCCAACCATGGTAATGGTGAATATTACCGGTGTTGATGTATCGTGTAAAATAAGTTGTGACGGCTCTGCCACKGCAATAGCCAATGGTGGCACTGGTACATATACCTACGCTTGGGATGATCCCCTGGCCCAAACAAACGCTGTAGCATTGGGACTTTGTTCYGGAACATACAATGTCACTGTAACAGATAATAATGGATGCATCAACACGGGAGCGGTAATCATTGGTGCACCAGATTCCATAGTTTTATCCGAGAGCCATAGTGATGCAAATTGYGGWCARTCYRATGGAATTGCCACKGTTACSGYKACGGGYGGAACWGGTSCTTAYACRTAYTWYTGGRAYCCAGGTGGTCAAACSACMCCTTTYGTYRCWAACCTTTCKGCRGGAACTTATTTTGTTACSGTTACGGATGCAAATCTCTGTRTAGMGTCSCTTCCTGTAACAATTTCAGATCTCAATGGCCCTTCTGTTTCCATTTCATCTAYCGGYGATGTCAATTGCAAYGGTGGCTCCAATGGCCAGGCAACTGCTGTTGTCACGGGTGGAGCGCCTGCATATACCTATTCCTGGAATGATTCGCTGGCCCAGGCTACGGCAACAGCTACCAATCTGGATGCTGGCATATATACAGTGACAATTGTTGATACGAATGGGTGCATTGCATCAACCACGACAACGATCAATGAGCCAGCTCCAATCGTTTTCAATCCAGCATCGACGGCCCCAACCTGTTTCAGTGATTGCAATGGCACAGTGGGGGTTACTGTAACCGGAGGCACGCCTGCCTATCAATACCTTTGGAACGACCCTGTAGCACAGACAAATGCAACGGCTAATGGTCTTTGCGCTGGTACGTATATAGGAATTATTACTGACTCCAATAACTGTATAGAAATAGCAACAATCACAATCCTGGATCCTCAGCCAATTACSTCTTCGGTATCATTTATTGACGAGACYTGTTTTGGAGCTTGCAATGGTTCGGTCACAGTAACGCCTGCCAATGGCAGCGGTACATATACATACAATTGGGATGATCCGTTTAATCARGCAACGCAAACGGCAAGTAGTTTATGTGYRGGAACATACAATGTYACTGTAACAGATAATAATGGATGCACGGCKACGGCTTCAAGCRCTGTAAGTGGACCTRTCGRTTTARCCATTTCAATAAGCAGCTCGGGGGACAATGCTTGCTTTGGAGATTGTCAGGGATTCGCTCAAACTCTGGTTGTAGGTGGATCGGCACCGTTTACCTATTTATGGAGCGATGGTCAAACAACTGCTCAAGCAGTAAGTCTGTGTGCCGGAGTATTTGACGTTTCGGTTACCGATGCGAATGGCTGCACATCGCAAATCAGTGTAACCATTACCGAACCTCAGGGTATGGCGCTGAATGTTACCGGTAACAATATATCATGTAATGGTCAGTGTAATGGAACTGCAACCGCGAGCATTTCAGGTGGTGTGCCGCCTTATACCTATTTATGGAGCGATGGTTTGTTCCAAACAACCCCAATAGCCACCGCACTTTGTGCTGGATTCTACTCAGTGACCGTCACTGATATTAGCGGTTGTACACAGTCTTTAAATATCATTTTAACAGAACCTCARCTACTGACGTTAAATACAACGTCCACATCATCTACTTGCGGGTTTTCAAATGGTGGYGCCTGTGTAACSGTGATTGGAGGAGCATCTCCATATGTCATAACCTGGAATGATCCCAATACAACGGTCGGCGCTTGCGTATTCAACGTTTTCGCAGGTACATATAACCCACTGGTTACGGATGCCAACGGATGCACATTCACAATGCCCGTGCTGATCAATGACATAGCTGGACCAACYATTGATACTGTAACAAGCACTGATGTAACATGTGCTTTTGACAGCAATGGCACGGCAACGGTTATCGCTTCCGGAGCTGCACCACCATTCACMTATATCTGGAAAGATAATAGTGGCAACACTATAGACAGCAATGTGACCACYACTTTTGGATTATSGGGTGGAACTTATTCAGTCAACGTTATTGATGCAAATGGGTGCATAGCCGGAGCATTGATAACCGTATCAGAGYCTTCASCGCTSAGTAGCGCCATTATTTCCAGCACGCYTGCAAGTTGCAATGGCACTTGCGATGGAATTGCTACTATCATGACCGGTGGCGGTGTGGCTCCGTATTCGTACTTATGGACGGATGGTCAAACAACGACCACCGCCGTTGGACTATGTGCCGGTACGCACAGTATCATCGTCACAGATAACAATGGATGTATAGATATTAATGCCGTGACAATCAACCAACCCATTTCACTGGTTATCGCTGACTCGATCAATGATGTGAGCTGTTCCGGCCTCGCTGATGGGTCAATTTATTTGAATGTGACAGGCGGAACGCCGTTTTATATATACAATTGGAGTCCTTCGGGAGGAGGGAATAGTTCAGCTACTAATTTAGGTGCACAGGTATACAATGTAACTGTGACAGATATTAACAGCTGCGTGGCCACGGCGACCATGACGGTCAATGAGCCAACTCAACTTGCTGCGGCAACCATCAGCAGCCCATCAACATGTGGAATAAACAATGGTTCGGCAACTGTTACAATATCTGGAGGAACTGCTCCATATACGTATTTATGGGATGATCCGGCGAACACAACAAGCAATTCGGTTATTGATTTGTTCCCAAGAGATCCATATTATGCAACGATTACGGATGCCAACGGTTGCATGCTACTGGTGCCGGTCACCGTTCTGGATCAACCTGGACCTGTAATTGACTCGATATCCGTTGATAATGTCCAATGTAACGGAGACATGAATGCTGAGGCGACAGTCTACTTCATTAATGGAACTTCGCCTTTCACGTACCAGTGGGATGATCCACTTCAACAAACTACAATTACCGCTACATCTTTGGGTGTTGGAATTATTGAGGTAACAGTTACTGATAACAATGGATGTACTGCAACAACAATTGACGTTATCACTGAACCACAACCAATAACAATAAGCGTGTCTCCRGATGTTACCATCTGTTATGGCGCTTCAACGACGATTTCCGCAGTCGGATCAGGAGGGACTACACCGTATCTTGGATTCATATGGTCAAATCAATTTGTTGGCAATTCACAGCTTGTGAACCCGGTTGCTACTACGACGTATACCGTCGTTTTTATGGACGACAACGGATGTGCAAGTCCGGTTGGTTCTGTTGAGGTGACTGTAAATCAACTGATTTCGGTAACGATTCCGGATATAACAATTTGCGAGGGTGAAAGCGCCGTTCTTTCGGCAACCGCTGCTGGGGGAGATGGAGGACCCTACACCTTTACATGGAGTAATGGCTATACGGGGTCAGAACAATCCATCCCTGGATTAATGGATGCCGATGACCCTACATACTCTGTAACGGTAACAGATCCTTGTGGCTCTGTGGCTACAGATGTTATGGGTGTGACAGTTAATCCCACACCAATAGTTTCATTTGACAGTGACGGAAGTGGTTGCTTCCCTTATGTCTTCGCGGCATTTGTGTCTGGTACGGCTACTTATCAAAGTTGGTTGTGGGACTTTGGTGATGGAGCAACTTCTACTGAAGAATATGCTACCACCCATGCTTATACTGATTCCGGGCAATATACTGTTACGCTAACAGTCACATCGACGTTGGGGTGTATTGGATCCTATACAGAGGTGGATGCTGCAACGGTATTTGCTCTGCCCACTGCGGAATTCACGATGAACCAAAATGGATTGCCATTGGTTCCTCCCGTGATTTCGGAATTATCTCCATGGGTGAACTTCGTGAATACTTCTTTAGGCGAAATTGATTCAGTTTATTGGAATTTTGATGATCCTGCAAGTGGCACGGACAACACCAGCGATTTATTTGATCCAACCCATACGTTCTCGGATACAGGGACCTATAATGTCTTGCTTGTGGTTGTTACGCCTCAAGGGTGCATTGATTCTATACGCCATGTAATTGTTGTTGAAAGTGAGTTTATCCTCTTTGCTCCTAACGCATTTACTCCTAATGGTGATAACGATAATGACCGCTTTATGCCGAAAGGTATTGGGGTTGACCAAGAGACATTTGAATTATATATCTATGATAGATGGGGGGATCTCATCGCGAAAGTAAAAGGTGTGTTTGGTGATGACCTAACGCTTGGGTGGGACGGAACTGCTAATGGAGGAGAAAAAATTGCCCAAATAGATGTCTATGTTTGGTTAATTCGAACGGAAGATTTCAATGGCGTCGCCCATGAATATGTGGGGCATGTGACATTGCTTCGCTAATTCAATCTAGGTCAGATTGTTCAAGTTCTTTAGGATGGAAAATGTCTTCTCTACATCATCCTCATTAACCAAATAGGAGTGCTCGTTTGTCGTAGAGATTACTTCAATTACGTTTACGCCCTGCCATGAAATGCGTTTTATCATATAGTAGTAAACACCTGGGATATCCGTTCCATCCTGTAGCAATTTGATCGTCACAGAGGATAGGTTGATTAACTTGGCAACCACTTCTTCATCGTGAAAAATGTGATCAGTTTCTTCCGCTACCGAGGCACTTACAACCACAGTTGTCTCATATATTCCTTGCGAAAAGATGTAAAAGACGTTTCTATGCTCACTTAACATCTTCAACAACTCAATCTGTTTCAGGACCAAACTGTCCGAATTCAAGTACGTGGTATACACAAGATTAGATCGTACGGTAATGTCACCCGTATTGTCAAATAGCTTGCGCAGCTTCATATTGATTCGTGGGTTAAATTTCGGAGTAACCCTCTTGAGTGCCATTGTGATTGCACCAACCTGAACTTCTTTGCCGGTACTCTCTGATACATCATCCTGAATAGACCGTGCGAGTGACGACAGGTTAATTATTCCGTCAGAGATGCTCTCTTCCAGAAAAGGAGATCTCGTGATAATTTCTTCAACGACTTTTTGAATGGTAGGCATAGTTTACATTTTGTAAAACAAAAATACTCAATAATGTTCATAAACAAACAAAAAGTACAAATTACCACCGTAATCTAAACAATACGACTTTATGGAACATTTGCGGTACCAATTGTATAAAAACAAACCGTACTTAACCGTACTTAACCGTATTATCGCTCCCCACATGACATTATCTGGAGTCTCTGGTGCTATATGCGTCTCAAAATGTTTATTTTAGTTAGACATAGGGGCATTGTTAATCCTATCTGTCTTAATAGTAAGCATCTCTATCATGAATTTCCTGTTCAGTACCATCACTTTCGGGAAGAATAGTCTTTTTTTGCATTTTCTCAGAGGGATAATGCGAGGCAAGAAGGCTCTTTATTTTCGTGTATATCTGGCAAATTCTCTTAACAGGCTATCAAGAGCTGGCATTTCATTCGTAACCAAATTTTACCTACTTTTAATTGCTATAGTCCGTATTATGAATATTTCTTCTGCTGGACAATTAACAAGGTCCAACTGTCTCTTGAAGTCCATTATTCTGCTGGCATTGATTCTCAATCCACTGGTTAATCTTGCACAGGTATCAAAATCCGCACTAAAGAAGCTCCAAAAGGAAGAGAGTTTTAAGATTGTAACTCTCGCAGTTTATGGAGTCGCTAGCGCAAACGAGGCAACCCTGCTGGAAACAAGACTGGAAGCGTTGACTGAGGTAAGCAATTGTGAGGTAGACTACCTGAATAATAAATGTACCGTCATCGCAGGATTTACGGTTCGGAAAGAGGATATTTTAGGCATAACGGGACGTTCAGGAATTAAAACGTCAGATTATACTGAGGAAATACGTTGGCAATCCACGCCACCTGCCAAGCGCAATATCCAATATGCAACTGAACTGGAAAAGGCAGACCAGGTAAATGATGTAGGCAGCCGGCAGAAAAAGACGGAGCTGGAGTTAGAAAGAAGAAAAACGGTAGAAATAGAGGAGATAGAGAGAGCTGAGCTGCGAAAAATAGAAGACCACATATCCCACGGTTTACCCCATGATTATCCCAAATATGAAGATACCGGTGACCGAAGTGAGGATAAGAGAAAATATACCGAGGCCAAAGGCGAGTGGATTCGAAACAACCCTGAGAAGTATAAGGCTTTGTTTTCGAAAGACGGTGATGGGGTAACGGTGATACCCTTATCAGATTTCGACAGGATGTCCGGTAAAAAGCAGCAATACATTAAGGATAATCCTTCGAAGTTTAAAATTACTGAACAAAAAAGGTGAGCATGATGCGAGTTGGTATTATGTAAACTGAACAGGTATTCACATCAATTGGTAGCGAGAGAGCTGATATCATTAGTTAGAAGCAGGGTTTTATCACAACAGATAGTGATTATCGTTGTGATAATGTTCTTTAGTTTAACAGCCTCCATAGTAGAAGTATCTGCCCAATGTCCTAATAACAATACTTTATTCACAGACCTAACACCTACAGGAGTTGGTAATACACAAACAACAACCTGTGCCTTTGGTGGAGAATACATGACATTCACAGCTTGTGCAGGTGCATCCTATACTGTAACCACTTGCGGTGATTCGGATTTTGACACCCAGTTAACGATCTACGAACCCAATGGAACGACAGTRGCWGCRTATAATGATGACGATTGCGGATTGCAGTCAACGGTAACATTTACAGCAACTACAGCGGGGGTGTATAATGCAGTACTTGATCAGTACAACTGTGTTTCAAATTCAACCTGTATGACAGTCTCAATTACCCAGAATACTGCTTGCAGTGGGGGCGGTTGTTCAGACTGTGCCAATGCAACCAATATTACTTCAGTTCCATTCTCTCAAAATGGTCTGACAACTTGTGGTGCCTGTGACAACTTTTCTTCAGGCAATGGGTGTAGCAGCAGCTATTTAAATGGTGATGATTATGTCTTTACCTACACTCCTCCGGCAAACGAAACAATTTCTATTGACCTCACAGGCACTGACACGTGGACAGGCATCTTTATAATGGATGGTTGCCCAACTGCAAGCCCTAATTGTGTTGGCTCCGCCACAAGCTCAGGGGGTAATCCCACGTTGAGTAATGTATCGCTCACAGGCGGTGTTACCTATTATTTTGTAGTATCAACATGGCCAGCGCCTCAATGTACAAATTTCAACATCTCAATCACTGGTAGTCCCTCATGCTCAGACTGTAACAACCCGACCGTAATTGGATCGCTTCCTTTCAATCAATCGGCTTTAACAACTTGTGGAGCCTGTGATAATTTTGATTCGTTTGATGCATGCGCCAGTAACTACATGAACGGAGAAGACTATGTGTTCACATATACCCCTTCCGTTAATGAAGTACTCACCATTGATCTTACCAGTTCAGGCACCTGGTCGGGTGTATTTATATTGGACGGTTGTCCAAGTACAGGAGGCACGACTTGTCTGGGTTCAGCTACCAGCTCAGCTGGTGATGAAACGCTGATATCACCGACCCTCGTGGCAGGAACCACCTATTATATTGTTGTGTCTTCATGGCCATCTCCTGATTGTATTCCATTTGATATTGGGATCACCGCGGGTTCTGGTGGGCCTATCAACCAGTTCTGCTCAACGGCTATTGACATTTGTAATCCTACAGTATTGACCGGTACAACGGAAAATGCTCAAAACGAGCCTGCGATTGATCCTCCCATAACTATCTGGTCTTGTAATGCTGTTTATGACAACTATGTTTTTTACACATTCACTACGGATGCGCTGGGTTCAACAGTTGTTTTAAACATGACTTTCAATTGTGGGGGAAGTTATCTGCAAACAGCGATATTTGATGTTCCGCCTAACCCCTGTTCAAATGGTTCACTTTGGAGCAATTCCCTCTTTTGTAGTGAGGGAAATACCGGGTCCTATACAATAAACGCCACGGGCTTGGCTCCAAATACACTTTACTATATTATTATAGATCAGTGGCCTGGCTCACCTTGCGATTTCACCTTAGACATTTCTGGGAATTCCACCTGTTTCATTTGCCCATCAGGTCCTGGGGGAACGGCAGAGCAGGATTGCATCAATGCAATTCCTATA
>NVRW01000065.1 GCA_002400975.1 Flavobacteriales bacterium
GAGGCCCAATTAATAACTCCACCTCCACCACCATCATTATAGTGAAAACGAAGCTGCACGCTTGGCTGATTGTCAGTTGATCCCGGAAGGGCGACCGTAACATTCTGCCATGCAGCTATTGGCGTCACGGTATAGATTGTAGTCCATGCACCAGCATTAACACTTAGTTCAACTTCAGTTGGCACCTGGCCAAACGCTCCATCATCATAAGCAGCAAAATTTAATTCTATCCCGGTTAATCCCGTAAAGTCAATTACCGGCAGCGTGAGATAATCAGCTGATTTGTCACAATTACAAGCGTCGTCATTGGTTTGGGCAAATATTTCATGAACCGGTACAGGCCAGAATCCCGCTGAATTTGCGGTAGCGGCATCTCCTGTGATGAAACCAGCATCCGTACCCAACGTAGCAGTTGTAAAACCAGCAGGCAGGTTAGGCGTAGTTACACCCTGAAAATCCTCGCTGAAGTGAACCACAGCAGGAGCGCCGGCAAGGTCTCCCCCAATAGCACCACCATTAACGATGCCATCTCCGGATCCGTTACACGTGATGTCCGTTACAATTGGATCAGCCACCAATACATCTGGCTGTGTAACAGTTGCAGCAAGTGAATATGTACAACCGGTTGAATCCGTTATTGTAAGCGTATATACACCTGCAGCCAATAGGCTGATATCTGCCTGGGTTTGACCACCTGGAGCCCAGAGATATGAATAAGGTGCAGTACCACCAGAAGGCACAATTCCTGAAACAGCTCCGTCAGAATTACCATTACAAGAAACAGCCGTCATAGTAGGAGCACTAACTGTCAGGTTACAAACCTGAGCAGGAGGACCAACATTCAACCTTATAAAAGGTATCTCAACAATTRGCGTTGTCGTGCCACCTCCGTAAAACAACCACGAAGTAGCAAATGGCTGRTYAAYAGCGTTGGTTGCTTGAATTGTCATGGCTGTATCATTTCCACCAAACTCAGCAACATTTACCAACAGGTTGCTTTCTGCGGCGAGTGCTAAAGGTGCAGCCAGGGCCAAAGTTACCCAATTGCCCGGGTCTCCATTTACAACCGTATAAAACCCGGTAGACTCAAGTACAGTAGTTAGATCRTCCGCATACACCTTGCCTTGAATAACAGTACCTACTACGGTGCCAGGTCCCAACTGCACTGATATTGATGTAGCCATATCTGCATTTGCAACTTCATACCACACACCAAATTCATARGGTTGTGTTACASCATAGGCAGCGGCGTKTAATTCAAATACAGGTGCTGAATTATCCCTTGCAAATACCGTATCGGTAACTTCAATAGAATGCATTACCGTGTTATTTGAAGGGTCATTATCCGTAGAATCAGAAGTGACTTCCATATCAATACTRTACACACCTAGATTGTTCGTTAACCATCCATTCGGTAAGGCTATATACGTTGAATCAATGCATCCGTTAATGRTARMAGGGGCACTGCTCTCATTGTATACATCATTGGTGCCATCGTTTACTGTAACGTTAAACGTTACGCCTGTTTCCATTCCCAGTCTATTGGTCTTAATTACTCCTGCATATACTGAAGTATCAATCTGCGCAGCAGGGATCCTTGAATAAGGGGGTGTTAACCATGGGTCAAGAAAAAAGTTTTCTTCAATAGAAACATCATAGCTAAGAGGCACCTCTCTGATCAGGATGTCATCGACCATCCAGTAATAATGGCTGGCACCTATCTTGTGCCATCTTAGATATACCGTAGCTTGGTTTGCAGCGATACACGTAATGTCAACTGTAACCAGATCAGGATCCGCTGACTGAATGTTAATCGCAACGCCTCCTCTAACATCAAACTCTGTCCAATTGGTATTGTCATTACTTACGAATAAGCTTAGCTGATGACCTCCAGCACAACATACTCTAAATTTTTGCTGAAATTCTACTTCGACCGAACCAATACCTGTTAGGTCAATAGCATCGGTTTGGAAATAAGCATCCATATTCTGTGCACCACCGCCACCATTGTATTGGTCACCAAAAAGCAACATATGATTACCGCTGCTGGTAGAACTTATAATTCCAGTACCTGTAAAGTCAGCTGTTAATGGCTGATCGTTGATCACCCAGTCAAAACCATKTCCCGTGTTATCCACTACAGTCCATCCAGTAGGCATTCCTCCAGTAAAATCCTCTGACCAAATGGTATCACCAACAGCTTTCTTAGCTCCGGAAAGAGGGGCATGTGTTATTTGCCTGCCATTGTACTTGTGATCACTACTAAGGGTAGCGATACGCTCCATAGCAGTTTTGTTTGTAGCTGCCAACTTAGTCTGCGCAATAGCAAATGAACCTAATGCAACAAGTGCCGTCAAGAGTGTAATTTTTTTCATCGTTTTTGTCTTTGGTTTAAGAGTAAGTCGTYTTATTTATTATTATCCKTTGTTCCCATTGCAGGAGCAGGTTTAATCACAGCTTTCACCGGTTTTKGKTTSKTTGCTGRCTGCTCTCCTTTTTTCACCTTTTCTTCCTTCACGATGACCGCTTCACCCTTAATGATAATGGGTTTGTTGTCAATAATATCGTATTTGGAAGATCGGTTTAATTCAACCGGAGTTGATTTGCTTTCCTTTGCAGCATCCTGTGCCAGGGCAAAAGCGAAAGTGAACGCCAGTGATATCGAAAACACTGCTCTCTTCATCAKTTCAGGTTAAATCCAGTTAAAAATTAAATTCTTTTTGAATCGCTAAAACCCCAATATTGTATCGGATTTTTAGCTAAGGGCTAGCAAAGATAGTATTTTATCAAAACAGCACAAGCAAATGTTTTTTTGCTTTTGCGAAATACGCAAGTGTAATTTAAGTGACTTTTCCCTGCGGGCTACATAAAGACGTACACCCAAAACTTTGGTTGCCTGTTTAATGCGGGGTTCGCAAGACCACATCTGGAAAGAGCCTAGGTCTGCGGTAACGTAGCGTTCTCTTCTACATACGCATCAGGCGGTGGACAAGCACACATTAAGTTTCGGTCACCGTATGCATTGTCAACCCGGCTAACGGGAGCCCAATATTTATATGCTCTGGTCCAGGGTCGGGGATAAGCGGCTTTTTCTCTACTATATACGTGAGCCCAGGAGTCAGCAGTGACCTCATGGATTGAATGAGGGGCATTGATCAATACATTGTCGGATTTGTCAGCTGTTCCATCCTCCAGTTCTGCAATTTCATTTCGAATAGAGACCATGGCATCGCAAAACCTATCCAATTCTTCCAGCGCTTCACTTTCTGTTGGTTCTATCATCAAAGTGCCTCCAACGGGAAAGGAAACAGTTGGGGCGTGATAACCATAATCAATCAGACGCTTGGCAATATCTTGCACTTCTATATTAGCACTGGCTTTAAATTGTCTGCAATCAACAATCATCTCATGAGCAACTCTGCCCTTGCCTCCTTTATAAAGGATTGGATWGTGCTCTTCAAGTTTTGCCTTTATATAGTTTGCATTTAGGATTGCCATTTTTGTTGAATGGGTCAATCCCTCACTCCCCAGCATCTTTATATAACCGTAAGAGATCCAGAGAATCAAGGCACTGCCCCAGGGAGCCTGAGAGACAGCATGAATTGCTTTTTCACCTCCTGTTTTGACATAGGCGTGTCCGGGAAGAAACGGAGCCAAATGTGCAGCGACCGCTATTGGTCCCATGCCAGGACCTCCACCACCATGCGGAATGGCAAAGGTCTTATGCAGATTGAGATGACAYACRTCAGCTCCAATCGTTGCCGGATTTGTCAGGCCAATTTGAGCGTTTAGATTGGCTCCATCCATATATACCTGYCCCCCATATTGGTGGATAATATYGGTCACWTCCTTAATGCTCTCCTCAAAYACCCCATGYGTKGAAGGGTAGGTGACCATRAAAGCRCATAGGTCATCTTTGTGTTCCGTTGCYTTGAGTTTTAARTCMTCCAGATCAATATTTCCCTTTTCGTCGCACTGTACCACYACYACCGATAATCCKGCCATCACAGCGCTCGCTGGATTTGTGCCATGGGCGGAAGATGGAATAAGAACAACTTTTCTTGCTTTTTGACCGATGCTATCYTGATATGCTTTGATGACCATCAACCCGGCATATTCACCCTGGGCTCCCGAATTGGGTTGGAGGGACACRGAATCAAATCCYGTAACYRTACAGAGGTATTGYTCCAGTTCCTCAATCATGGTNNSWTWGCCNTGANSYKGMTNAKTAGGGGCATAAGGATGCACCGAAGAAAACTCGGGCCAGGTTAGSGACAGAAGTTCAGCCGCTGCATTGAGTTTCATGGTGCAGGAACCCAAGGGAATCATGGAATGGGTTAGAGAGAGGTCCTTGTTTTCCAAGGACTTCATATAGCGCATCATTTCYGATTCCGAATGGTGTGTATTAAAGACGGGATGMGTCAAATAAGCACTCTTTCTTGTTAGGGTAGGGTGTATCAAATMTGAGTTTTYCTCGCTCTTCTCATCCAATGTTCCTCCGAAAACACCGATCAATGCAACCAGATTAGMGACATTGGTTGTTTCATCTACACTGATGCACACGCGATTGTTTTCAAGATACAGCARGTTCASGCCCCTCTCCAGCGCAGTCTTCTTGATTTCCGCCACTYGCCCTTCGYTCTCTAATTGAAGATGGAGCGTGTCRAAGAAATGACTGTTTAATTGACTCAAACCCAAATTTTCAAGTGCGGTATTCAACTTTGTTGCCTTGGCATGAATTTGCTCTGCGATGCTTTTAAGGCCTCCGGAACCGTGATAAACAGCATACATTCCGGCCATGACRGCCAGAAGCACTTGAGAGGTACAGATGTTTGAAGTAGCCTTGCCCCTTTTGATGTGTTGCTCCCTGGTTTGCAGCGCCATCCTGTAAGCTTTGTTCCCTTTAGAATCCTGGGAAACGCCGATGAGTCTGCCCGGAATGGTTCTCTTGTATTCGGCCCTTGTKGCAAAATAGGCTGCGTGCGGGCCACCAAATCCCAAAGGAACTCCAAACCGCTGYGTGGTTCCCACWACYACATCKGCRCCCCAYTCTCCRGGAGAAGCCAATARGGTCAAACTCAATAAGTCGGCGGCAACGGCCACCTTTACTCTTGCTTTAGCCGCTTCRGCAACAAAATCACTGTAATCYAATATCTCCCCGTGCATATCAGGGTATTGAAGCAAAACACCAAAGCACTTGTCCCCCAAWGCACCTTTTTCATGGTCTCCRATATTCAGTTCAATACCCAGTGGYCTGGATCTTGTTTYCAACACTTCAATAGTTTGAGGAAAGCATCTGYTAGAAACAAAGAACTCATTTCTACCTTCTTTAACTTCACCCCGGCTTCGCAAGTTATAGAGCATGGTCATAGCTTCAGCAGCAGCTGTTGCTTCATCCAGCAATGACGCATTAGCCAATTCCATTCCTGTAAGATCGCTTACCATGGTCTGGAAATTAATCAGTGCTTCAAGCCTGCCCTGAGAGATCTCTGCCTGATAGGGSGTGTATGCTGTGTACCATCCGGGGTTTTCCAGGATRTTGCGCTGGATCACCGGGGGTGTGATGCAGTTATAGTACCCCAGGCCKATATACGATTCAAMCCTTTGGTTTTGCTTTGCTAAACCTCGCAGGTGGTTGAGGTATTCGAACTCGCTAATACCTTCATCAATATTTAAAGGTGTAGAAATGCGAATATTGTCAGGAACCGTTTCGCTAATYAGTTCATCCAATGTGGCTGAGCCAACTGTCTTTAGCATARCAGCTTCTTCGCTGCTGTCAGGCCCYACATGTCKGCTTAAAAACTCGTTCTTTTTCATGTCTCGATTAAGGGAGTGCAAATTACTATATTTACATTGTTGAATACAAGCTGGTAAGTGGAAATTATTTACCGAATTGAATGATTCTGTTACCCTATGGATAGGATATATTTATACTTTTGCTAAAATCAAACCGGGGATTGAAATGGCCTTTGTCAAAAACGTTATTCTTCTWTTRTTTTGCTCTTTTTTTGCGARYGGTACTCTGCTAGCGCAGGATGAAATCATCTTCTTGAGTGGACGGGTTATGCGYGGAATCGTGAAGGAGGTTGACTCYATGGATGTACAGATTGAAATACAAAAAAGGAAGAAAACGAAACTCGTRTTYGTAAGTAAGCTTAGCATTTTCGCTATTAAGTATGGAGATGGMAAAACTGACATATTTTATGAGCGCTTGAATTCAGAGGAGTACTCGATTAGGGAAATGGAGTTTTTTGTAAAAGGGGAACAGGATGCCATCRAGCATGTTARGGCTCCAATTTTGTTCCTTGGCGGRATAGTGGTTGGAGGTGTCAGCATGTTCCTCCTGGAGCCGTTCTATGGTYTGCTKCCTCTGATTCCTTATTCTCTTTTGGGAGGCATTGTCAATTCTAAGATCAAAGAGAATGCAACTTCTGACCCGGAGCTTTTACGAGAGGACACCTATCTTACKGGCTACATCACRAAGGCCAAGAGCAGGAGAATTCAAAAGGCTGTGACTGGTTCTCTCATTGGCTATGTTGCTGGATTAGTTGCCATAGGTGTGGCGGCACAAAATCAGCAGGACTGAAGAGTGCCGTTAAATTACTGGACTTTTTACTGTTTACGAATTTGTTCGTTGCCGTTCCGGTAACGTGCCTGGCTTATGAAACCCAATTGTTGGTAGGTGTTCAGCCAAACCTGCATTTTCTCCTCTTGGTATACTTTGCCACTTTATTTRCCTATTGTTTTCACAGGGTTTACCCCATACGGTGTTCCTATGACGGTGAAACTTCCGCGAGGTTTTCGTGGCTTCAGCAAAACAAGTTTGCTTTCAATACCATAATGTGGATTGCTYTATTGTCCACCCTGAYGCTGATTGTARCAAATATGTCATTTCAATTAATCTGGTTTGTGCCAGTTGGTGCTATTTCATTTTGCTATACGCTGTCTGTGTACCCGGTAAAGGATGGATGGGTTAGGTTAAGGGATGTTCCCTATCTCAAAGTATTCTTGATTGTTGCYGTGGTCACATTTGTTACGACCTATTTGCCAATGYTATWTGACGGTAACAATAGTGAAGTTGTAACAATTAAYTTTGCCTTGATTGTTGTTGCCAGGGCCTTGTTTTTGTGCGCCATCACACTGCCCTTTGACATTCGTGATCTGGAGTTTGACCGKCAGACRCAGCTGAARACAATTCCRGGYAAGKTTGGTGTTAACAACACRAAGATCATCTCCGGCTTRCTRATTCTTGGATTCATGYTWGTCGAAAGTRTKCGRTACTTTGTKTGYGATGGTGAAACGGYGATCTGGCTTTCSCTRCTYGTGTCAGGTATCATTGCCGGTSTSTTTGTCCTTCTGGCAAAGACGAAYGGKTCAGAATATTTCTACTCSCTTGGGCTGGAAGGGACKATGATTATACAGCTTYTRYTRGTGGYGGTTGCKGTYTGGCTNYWAAAACGCAACCTGTAAACRGMGCTTTGYAGAACTCCTGCAAAAAAARTGCGTTGATCAATTTCTTCAAATTGGATTTGGTGAAACARCCGATTGAAATYTGGCAAACGWTCGATGCCCAATSCACAGAGWACRTYAAGGGCRRWATAYARKGGCAGGGTCATAAAACGAGAAAYTGTTCGGGAGACGATTGATGTTCTTGATTCGTGAAAATCTGAGAAAAGCAATAAACYCCSGGGYGACATCCACTTCTTGATCTTGCCTCCGAGTTCTTCAAGTTGCTGRTCAGTAAAACAATCAAATACAAATGRAGCTACGATARCGTCAAAACGCTCRYTWSSYWTATAGGACAAAACATCRAYSGRCTGAAAGTCAATYTTTTCAAGTAGATCTACATTGTTCTTTTGAATGAACCCCTCTGCTCGYTCGACCATTTTAACCGAACTATCCAGATAAACCATTGTGTCAAATTCACAATGTTGATAGATTKCACTTATTATTTTACCAGTTCCKCCTCCAATKACCAGGATCTTTTTGTGGCTWTTCAGATGRGAAAGATGAAAGTAYTGGCAGCGTTGAATSGCGCCCAGGAAYAATAAATTTTTACAAACATCATAAAAGGGGGCTACCCTATCAAAAYYTGGACTTTTTGGCCTATTCATTCTAAGGAAAGGTCCAGCGCTGYACATATTGCSTGTGCAGCCTGTTTCAGATCTGATTCTGTGTGGGCACTTGAGACGAAGCCTACTTCGTATCCGGAAGGCCCGAAATATATACCKTGTTCTAGAAGTTGTTTGTAAAACACCGTGAAGGTGTCCATGCCCTTTGAATCGATGTCACTTGCTTTTCGTATCTCTTTTGATTCRCCAAACGCAAACCAAAAAATTGATCCTTTTGAAAGAAGTTGCACTTGATGTCCTTTCGTTTTAATATGATTGCGAATAAGATCATAGAAACTYSYYGCYGCWCTTTCCAGATCTGAATAAAACGMSTTTTCCARACACTCTGTTAGCTGAGCAATACCTGCTGCCATGGCTACTGGATTGCCGGAAAGYGTKCCCGCCTGATAAACYGRKCCTTCYGGWGARATATGCTGCATRATKGCYTTGCTGCTKCCRTARGCGCCYACTGGCATCCCTCCWCCGATTATTTTACCGTAGGTCACTATATCGGGATTGATATTGTACATGCCGGCAGCRCCTTCAAACCCTAAACGGAAACCGGAGATTACTTCGTCAAAGATCAATAGTGCGCCATTTTTTTCGCAAGTTTCCTTCAAGAATCGGAGAAAACCCTCTTCCTGCAACAGCAACCCATTGTTAGCGGGAACAGGCTCTATGATGATACAAGCGATTTCATTRCTGTGACCCGAAAATGCTGCTTCTACAGCTGCATGATCTCCAAGCTCAATAACTATAGTATCATTGGAAGAGCCYTCTGGTACTCCCGCAGATGATGATACGCCAAACGTGGCTAACCCTGATCCTGCCTTAACCAACATTGAATCYGCGTGGCCATGGTAACATCCATCAAACTTGATAATCTTATTGCGCTTGGTTGTGCCGCGDGCAAGTCTTATTGCAGACATAACCGCTTCGGTCCCTGAACTGACAAARCGAATGGATTCTATAAACGAGTKGTTGGATAAGATTAGTTGSGCAAGYTGGTTYTCTAATYTGGTWGGKGCGCCAAAAGATGTRCCCTTCTCAAGTRCTTCCCGCACAGCTCCCAGTACTTTAGGATTGGCATGTCCAAGTATGAGAGGCCCCCAGGAGCAGCAAAAATCAATGTATGAATTGCCATCTACGTCCCAAATCCGACAACCATCTCCGCGGTCTATAAATATGGGGTTTCCCCCAACTGATTTAAATGCTCGTACMGGRGAGTTGACCCCTCCCGGAAAATACTTCACTGCCTCTTGATACAGTTTTTTGGATTCTTCYACTTTCATAATATTCTGAAATCCAATRCATGATTGGATACCCTCGCTAAACTGGATTTTTGTACCTTTGACGGGCCCAAATTAGCCCCTTTGTTTTGCGAAAATAGTATTAAAAATGCACTACGAGAATAGTATAGCGTATGCGCGCATGATGGATGAGGCTGATGAGTTGRCCGCYTACCGCAGCCGCTTCTTTGTTCCCACCTTCAACGGACAGGAGGCGGTCTATTTCTGTGGYAATTCCCTCGGGCTGCARCCTAAAACGACKCAKGAAATAATTGATCAGGAGTTGAARGATTGGGCTRACCTGGGCGTTCATGCACATTTTGAAGCGAAAAGACCYTGGTATTCCTATCACGAGATGTTCTCTGAGCCACTCGCAAATATTGTAGGGGCCAAATCYCYGGAGGTTGTAGCGATGAAYGCKCTWACTGTGAATTTGCACCTGTTGTTGGTGTCTTTCTATCGGCCGACGAAACAACGCAATAAGATYATTTGCGAGGCMAARGCSTTYCCTTCWGATCAGTATGCRCTGGAATCGCAGGCAAAATTACATGGCCTTGATCCGGATGAAGTAATTGTGGAGGTGAYACCCAGRGAGGGTGAAGTTTSYATTAGAGATGAAGACATACTRTCTGCYATAGAAGAACATAAAGAGCAATTGGCCTTGGTCCTTATTGGTGGGGTTAATTATTACACGGGTCAGCGTTTTGATATGGCTMAAATTACAGAAGCCGGYCAAAKGGCTGGTGCAGTYGTTGGATTTGATCTGGCTCATGCKRTTGGAAATGTKGAGTTGAACTTGCACGCCTGGAATGTGGACTTCGCYGTCTGGTGCTCCTATAAGTATCTCAATTCSGGATCWGGTGGSGTGGCWGGTGCTTATGTMCATGAGCGACATTTTGGTGAAGATGTATTGCGATTGGCAGGGTGGTGGGGCCACAATAAGAGAACCCGATTCAAGATGGAGAAAGGTTTTCAGCCAATCGCCTCTGCTGAGGCATGGCAGGTAAGCAATGCGCCCATMTTTKCCATGGCWGCRCACAAAGCTTCTTTRGATATATTCAGCGAAGTTGGGATGGAGAAGATCTATGCGAARCGGGATAAACTKACCGGYTWTCTGGAATATCTYATCAATGCAAACACATCAGATGTGGAKATCATCACGCCGGAAGACCCGGCTAAACGCGGTTGTCAGCTGTCAATGCATGTGGCTTCCAATGGAAGGAAGCGATATSAGGCWCTTGGCAAAGCCGGSGTAGTGGCCGATTGGCGYGAACCGAATGTAATTAGGGTTGCWCCTGTTCCACTCTACAATACCTTTGAGGATGTATTTAAGTTTGGTCAGATCATCGGYGCAGAAATATGAGSTTGGAATGAGTAAGGWRYCTCCTGACAAATTRGAAGAAAATRAAGATTATTACTATAGTCAGGAAGGCTATATGATTTTTACGGAGCAATATCACTTAAAGAGGGGTTGGTGCTGTGAGAATGGATGTAGACACTGCCCGTATAATTACYTGAATAATTAGATCAGATAATCTCTGTAAATTTGCGTTCATGCACRTGATGGATTCGAAATTGGATATCAGYAAAATAAAAACCCCAACGGGGAGTGAGATCAGCTGTAAGGGTTGGCTACAGGAAGCCGCATTGAGGATGCTTCACAAYAATTTGGATCCYGAGGTGGCAGAGCGACCGGAAGATCTTATTGTTTATGGYGGTACCGGYAAGGCRGCACGYAATCCSGAATCCTTTCACCTWATTGTGAAGGCGCTGAGRGATTTGGAGAATGACGAGACCCTRCTGATTCAATCTGGYAAGCCGGTTGGAATACTGCCTACTCACACCGATGCCCCGAGGGTGATCATCTCCAAYTCTATGTTGGTTCCTCATTGGGCAAACTGGGAAAAATTTCGGGAGCTGGAAGCKGCSGGBCTCACSATGTACGGACAAATGACGGCRGGTTCCTGGATTTATATAGGATCRCAGGGAATTGTGCAGGGGACCTATGAGACTTTTGGAGAGGCGGCGCGGCAACATTACGGGGGCTCGTTAAAAAACACTATTTCAGTAACAGCMGGCATGGGCGGTATGGGCGGTGCTCAACCGCTTGCAATCACAATGAATGAAGGYGTCTGCCTTGCGGCGGAAATTGAAGAATGGCGGGTTCAGAAGCGTCTGGATACGAAGTATCTTGATGTYATGACATTGGACATTGAYGAAGGGATAGATCTGGCTTTGGCAGCTAAGGACAAAGGTGARGCCATTTCAATTGGCGTGGTYTGTAATGTKGTCGATYTACTCCAACATCTWATWGACAGAAACATCACTCCCGAACTCCTGACSGATCAAACTTCGGCGCAYGATCCATTGGTGGGGTACTTTCCACAGAAYATGACCGTGGAAGAAGCDGGAGTTTTGMGGGAGACCAAYCCRGAWCAGTATRTCGRCTTGTCRAAGGAAACCATKGTGAGACACGTGAAGCAAATGCTTGAGCTGCARTCCCGRGGGGCGATTACTTTTGATTAYGGMAATAATCTGCGGGGCCAGGCATTGGAAATGGGACTAGAGAACGCCTTTGACTTTCCGGGATTTGTGCCTGCGTATATCAGACCATTGTTCTGCGAGGGAAAAGGACCATTCAGATGGGCAGCTTTATCTGGCGATCCCAATGATATTCATGWAACGGACAAGCTGATGATGGAGCTATTCCCCGAGAATGMGGGRTTGATGCGWTGGATCAAATTAGCAAGTGAAAAAATYGCTTTCCAGGGMCTTCCATGTCGCATAGCGTGGTTGGGAATGGGCGAGCGTGAGAAGGCAGGTGTGGCGTTTAACAAATTGGTGGCAGATGGCAAGGTGAAGGCCCCATTGGTGATWGGTCGYGATCATCTGGATACGGGTTCGGTAGCATCGCCRTATAGAGAAACTGAGGGSATGAAAGATGGCTCTGACGCCATWGCGGACTGGCCTATTCTAAATGCCTTGATCAAYACYGCCGGTGGAGCTAGCTGGGTCTCGGTGCATCATGGTGGAGGCGTTGGYATCGGTTAYTCTATCCATGCTGGAATGGTCATTGTTGCAGATGGCACBGATGAGGCTGAAAAGCGTTTGAAAAGAGTCCTGAACAACGATCCCGCCTTGGGCGTGATTCGACACGCTGACGCTGGTTACGACATTGCTCAGGATACCGARCGCSAATTCAGGYTRAATCTYAAGGAKCGGGTAAARTAAATTTAATGCGAAGATTTGGAAAACTCATATTGTCCCTGGTGATCCTAATGCTATTGATAGGCTCTTGCAAAAAAGACGACGATCCTGGCGTAGCCGTGAGGAATGATTACCTCGGATTATGGCAATGTGATGAATATGACGTCAATCAATTTCTTCTCGGCACCTTTCAGATTGAAATCATCGCCCATCCAACGGCTGCAGATAAGGTGTTAATGGACAATTTTGCCAGGTTTGGTCTGGGTTTTCAAACAGAGGCCATATTGGACAATACTGCTATTGTTATTCCTGCGCAGTTGGTTTCTGCCACGACAATAAGCGGTTCAGGGTTTATTACAAACAAYCTTCTTGGGCTGGAACTGCAATATGTYTTAGATGACGGGAGCGGTCAACCKGAGAATATAACAGCGACTTGTAMYAAATTGTAGCGAGTTTGCTCTTGAAAAAGTAGAGGCGWTGCRTGTTTACCTCCCGTTAGGGAYGGCAACRCCTCTACTTTTAATAAATCTAAAATYTAATCTTCCTTATCTGGCKACKACAATYCTCCTRWTYGYWGAYCCMKMTTCGSTATCYACTYTRATAAAGTATACCCCATTWGGAAGMCYWYCTAAATTAAGGTCTTCTTTTACAGMTGACTTGCCACTATAGATRGTCTCTAGCAGCACTTCTCCAATCATATTCTCCACCTGAATACTAAAGTTRGAATGTTTAGCRGATTGAATGGACAAGGTAACYAWGSCACCCGTTGGATTTGGATAAACCTCAAATTGCAATGCCATATTAACATTATCAATGCCGATGAACGTYTGCACCGTTACACTTCCAGAATCCGTACAKCCATTTGCATCWAWRACCGTACAGGTATAAGATCCGGTAAGGAGACCCGTTGCAGTTGAAGTGCTCTGGGCCGCAAGGTCATCCCACAAATACGTATACGGGGCTGTTCCGGTAGCCACAACGCTTGCTGTTCCGTCGCTTAAACTGTCAGTCGCAGCCGTAGATAAGAAACTCAATGTCAATGCCGGACCTTCATCAATTGAATCACTAACGGTAACCGCACATGCATTTGCATCTGTAACTATTACCGAAACTGTTCCTCCGCACAATCCATTTGCCGTGAGATTTGTTTGAGCCGCCGGGTCATTCCACAGATAGTTATATGGTGCGGTTCCCCCYGATGCGACAACCGTAGCCATACCGTCRCAAATGCCRGAACAGCTGGCACTTGAAATAGAAGTGGTAGCAGATARTACTGAGCCTGGCTGAGTGAGTGTAACAGTAGCAGTTGAGGTACATCCGGAGGCATCCGTTACGACACAAGTGAATGTGCCGGCACAAAGTCCTGTTGCCGCGGAATTGGTTTGAGCGCCCGGGTCATTCCACAAGTACGTATACGGTGCTGTTCCAGCAGTGGCCATGGTCGTAGCCGTACCATCGCAAAGGCCATTACAGCTCGCGTTGCTGCTTCCGGTTATACTGGCTAACAATCCTCCCGGACTGTTGACCGTGTCCGTAGCAGATGCAGAACATCCATTTGCATCGGTGACAATCACTGTATAAATACCGGCGCAGAGATTAGCGGCTGTAGCATTCGTTTGAGCGGCCGCATCATCCCATAAGTAAGTCAGCGCTCCGGTTCCTCCTCCTGCCGTAACGGTAGCTGACCCGTCACAAGCACCACAGGTACCCACATCAATACTGGAAGTGGTCGCAGTAATCACTGCAGGATCTGCAAGAGTTATTGATAAACTATCTATACAACCGTTGGCATCAACCACAATAATCATAAATGTRCCYGCRCACAATCCGGAAGCAGTGGGWGTGATCTGSRCCGTTGGATCATCCCATAAATASGTATACGGAGCGACACCTCCCGTGACARCAACTGTAGCRGAACCATCACATGCACCATTACAACCRGGGTTTGATGATGAKCCAATTAAWGTCAGTGCCGTTGGTTCGGTCACAGTGTCYGTAGCAAAGGCCAAACAKCCATTGGCATCYGTGACTGTTACAACAAAAATGCCTGCACACAGTCCGGTTGCMGTCRAATTTGTTTGGGCTCCSGGATCATCCCACAGATRAGTAAACGGYGCAGTTCCACCGRAAACGGTMGCYGCYACAGTTCCKGTACAACTACYRTTGCACAAGATATYGGTAGCRGCAGTTGTAATAGTTGGCGCTCCTGCATTACCYACAGTAACACTTCCAACAATGGAACATCCGCTAGCGTCAACCACATTTACACTAAAGGTTCCTGCAGCTAAGCCTACWGCGGTATCCGAAGTTTGCGCACCTGGATCATCCCAGGTATAAGTATATGGTGCTGTGCCATTGGTAACCGACACAGAAGCCGAACCATCAGCTGCTCCACAATTGGCTTGTACCGATGACAGAACCAAGGTCATGCCAGGAGGATCGACCAATGAAAATGCAGCGGAATTCATACAGCCATTGGCATCTATAACCGTAAGGCCATAATTGCCTCCGCAGAGCCCTGCTACAGATCCACCTGAAGCGATGGTGTCTCCTATAGAATCAGTCCACACTAAGTTATAGGGCGCTGTTCCCCCGGCAGCTATAGCTGTTGCACTGCCATCACAAGCTCCGGCACAACTCGGTGCTGCGGATGAAACTGTTATACTTAGCACAACTGGTTCAGAGATGATTACTGAGTCAGAAATTGTGCATCCGTTGGAATCCGTTATCATTGCGATATGGGTACCGGCGCACAAGGTGGCACACGTGGGGGCGGCGCATCCCGAAGGAGACCACAGATAGGTATATGGTGCAGTACCTCCACTGGCGATCACAGTAGCCGAACCATCGCAGGCGCTAAAGGCGACTGGGAACTTGTGATCGGGCTGGAAGTGCATGCGCAGGTGGCCTCAAAGGCCAAACTATTTTCAGGGGCTTCCACCAAATTCGGTGCCGAACCCAACTCAAACGTATCCTTTGTTGACGCCGCCATGCCCGGCATGTTGCCCGTGATTAACCAGTTTTGCGTTGAACAGGCAGTGCGTACAGGGCTGGGGTTGAACGCCGAGATTAACCTTTATTCCGCCTTTGACCGTAAAAACTATTTCTACCCCGACTTGCCGCAAGGCTACCTAATCTCACAACTTTACCA
>NVRW01000066.1 GCA_002400975.1 Flavobacteriales bacterium
TGACCCCAATCGGCACCTCATGCTCGCTCTTACATGCGACTGTACATGCATGGCAGCCAATGCACTTTCTGTTGTCAATGATGAATCCGTAATTCATTTGGTTCGCTGTCGCTCACGTCATTCTGTTCGATGTTGTCTCACGCAATTCACTCGCTGTCGCTCGTGTTATTCTGTTCGTCCGCCAGCTGGCGGACTCACGTCATTCTGTTCGCTCCGCTCACGTTATKAATTNWYRKCSYAMWSMWKYMYSMCSGWRYYRMRGSSMWMMCYTKSSKGCMSGCWRGSMRSYMAATRACGCGACGAAGTCGCCAATAACGKRCGAAGYMCCYAARMTYAYCCTCCAATGGAAATCATTGTCCTTCCCCTCTCATATTCTTTCTCAACACCTTTGGAGCTAAATGCTGCTATCCCCCCACGTTGGGCATGTTTAGCTAAAATCGCTCTTTCAACAATTGGTACGATGTTTTCRCCTTTTCTAACCGCYGATCTCAAGTCYACCTCCTCATTTGAAAAAAGGCAGTTCTTGATTTTTCCATCGGTTGTCAATCGAATCCTATTACAGCCTTCACAGAATGGAGCGGTAATAGAGCTGATGACAGCAAATGTTCCCATGAAGGATTTCACCCGATAACTYTTTGTAGTGCTGTTGGGTTCGTCATTCAGTTTCTCGATSGGATATACCCCTTCAATCTTGCTTAGAATTTCTTTGTACGACAGCACTTTTTCRTATTCCCATTTATTTCCGGCGAATGGCATGAACTCAATAAAGCGAACATGAATGGGCATGTCCCTGGTCCATTCCACAAAGTCGTTTATTTCATCTTCATTGATGTTYTTCATGGCAACTGCATTGATCTTCACATGAAATCCTTCTGCAATGGCCAATTCAATATTGGCATACACCTTTTCAAATGTCAGGGTCTTTGTRATCTGATTGAATCGGGAGGGGATTAAGCTGTCCAGGCTAATGTTGATGGAGTTTAATCCGATCTTTTTGAACAGAGGCAAAAAGCGGTCRAGGAATACACCATTTGTCGTAATGGCCAATGAAACCGGGAGTTTGCCCAAAGATTCGATGATTTCATAAGCTCCCTTTCGAATCAGCGGTTCACCTCCGGTAATCCGAATCTTGGTAATGCCCATTTTGTAAACAAAATCGCGCGCAATGCCAACCAGTTCTTCTGAGGAAAGCATTTCATCCGCAGAACTGCTGCACAGGGTGTGGTCTGCCGGGGTATTGCCGCCTGCCCGACTATCAGGCGGGTCAGGTTTGCAGTAAAAGCACTTCAGGTTACATTTATCGGTAAATGAAATGCGCAGGTAATCGTGTACTCGTCCAAACTTATCTTGCAACATCAGTRAAAATAATATRYCTACAATTTTACAGATTATTTGCGCATTTTCTTAAATAAGCGGGCTTTATCAGTAAAATTTATAAACTTTACCTGCTAATCCTGCATTTCAAATGACTGAATCCTGTAGCCCTTTGTGCAWTGATTGTTCTATTGATGTCTCSAATGAGATAGAAATAGATRGYGATGCMGAGATCGGAACACATACCKGGGGRATGAGAAAGATKGTCTATGYRAAAGGGGAATCCGTTTTCACTGARGGGTCGAMGCCMTCTGGTGTGTTTTGTCTGAAAAGGGGAAAAGTTAARATTCACAAAACGGGAGTCCATAAAAAGGAGCAAATACTTCGTTTTGCCCGAGAAGGACAGTTGCTGGGTACGCGCGCAYTGATTCGAAACGAATATTATACTTCATCGGCCACTACAATTGAAGACTCGGTTTTGTGCTTTATTTCAAAASAGGARTTTCTKTCYARGCTTAAAAGNGACGSTGAYCTCAAGGCCTTTGTTTTGAGCAACYTATCGAATAACATCAAAATTGCTGARGATAAGATCACGCAACTTTCGATTAGCTCRGTGGAGCAGCGYYTSGCGATAATCATCCTTCGCTTGATCGAAGTTTATGGATTTGAGGAAGATGGTAGAACAGTGGCAATTGAGCTCACCAGAGAGGAAATGGCCAACCTCGTAGGAGCAGCTAATGAGACCACCATACGCCTCTTGTCCACCTTTAGACGAAAAAAGTTAATTGCTTTGAACGGTAGAAAGCTTACTGTTCTAAAGTCTGTAGCCTTGGCCGAACTTGCCATTKCATCTGGTTAAAAGGCGTATCTTTGCCGCTCGATTTACAWRCGATGTCGAAAGACCTAATCAAGAAATACAATGTACCTGGTCCCAGGTATACMAGYTAYCCTACYGTCCCTTATTGGGAGAACCCGGAACTCGGTGTKGAAGAATGGCTGGATTCGGTAAAYCGTTCATTCATCGAAACCAATGGTCAGGATGGTATCAGCYTGTACATTCACCTTCCATAYTGTGAGAGTCTTTGYACTTTTTGTGCCTGCAATAAGCGAATCACAGTTAATCACGCCGTAGAGGRACCATATATCGCTGCGGTGCTTAAGGAGTGGAAAATGTACGTAGAAGCATTTCCTTCTACACCACGTATMAGGGAAATTCATCTTGGTGGTGGCACACCCACCTTCTTTAGCCCTGAAAATTTGGAGAATCTCATCAATGGGGTTTTAGCACTGAGCGATAAATGTGAGGGAGCRGAATTTAGCTTTGAAGGACACCCTAAGAATACTACCAGGGAACATCTTCAAGCCCTGTTTAATGTGGGATTCAATCGGGTGAGTGTAGGGGTGCAGGATTTTGATCCGGTAGTTCAAGATGTGATCAACCGGGTTCAACCTTATGAAATGGTTGAGGCGGTTACCCTRACATCCCGGGAAATTGGGTATGATTCACTCAACTTTGATCTGGTATACGGATTGCCCCTACAGACCAAGGATAGCATTGAGGACACTTTTGAAAAGGTCATGAAGTTGCGCCCTGACCGCATTGCTTACTATAGTTATGCGCATGTTCCATGGCATGGTGCGGGGCAGCGGAAATTTTCAGAGGCAGATCTACCGGAGAACGATGAAAAGAGGGAACTGTATGAATTGGGAAGAGAAAAACTTGAAGAAGCCGGATATCATGAGATCGGGATGGATCACTTTTCTTTAGAGGAAGACAGTCTTTACACGGCATCAAAAACCAGGGGGCTACACCGCAATTTCATGGGCTACACGGCAAATCATACGCAATTGATGATTGGGCTCGGTGTTTCGTCAATTGGAGACACATTATATGCATTCGGCCAGAATGTAAAGACTGTAGAAGGCTATATGGCGAAGGTCGGGGAGGGGAAGTTTCCGATATTTCGAGGGCACATATTGTCCGATGCGGATTTGATTGTTCGGAAACATATCACTAATATTATGTGCAACTATGAAACTTCCTGGGATTGTCTGACAGATGAAAATGAAGTGATCCGGGAAGGGTTGTCACGACTAAAAGAACTGGAGGCCGATGGCTTGGTTGTGATCAATGGAGATGGGTTGGTGGTTCCCGAGGAGGGAAAGCCATTCATCCGCAATATATGCATGGCGTTTGATGCTCGTTTATGGGCGAATATGCCTGAGACGGAAGTGTTTTCTAAGACGATTTAGCAATGAAGGAT
This sequence comes from Flavobacteriales bacterium, assembly GCA_002400975.1. GTDB lineage: Bacteria > Bacteroidota > Bacteroidia > NORP154 > NORP154. Next base: position 3,579 of record NVRW01000066.1, read on the forward strand.
TTTGTCATAGTSGGGTCCGGTAGTTCCGGCGGGATTCTAGCCAGGATACTKCAGGARGGKGGTGCSGATGTAACCCTTATTGAAGCNGGGAARNTTCTTCAGGAAAGAGACCTTCCCACGCACGGAGGCGGCTTATTCCTCTCAACTCTTTTGGGGAGGCGGTCTGGAATTCGATGACAAAGCCAAATCGGCTTACCTAAGGGCAAAGTGTGTTGGTGGCACAACAAATGTGAATCAATGTCTGATGAACCGATTTGATGATCTGGCCCTGGATGATTGGCGCGAGCGATCTGGAGTTGATTGGCTGACATTGGACACGCTAAATCCACATTACGGAAAGGTAGAAGACATGATGGAGCTTCACACCTTTGAAAAAAAAGATTTTAACCGCAACGCCGAGTTGTTTACCGGGGGATGTGATAAAATAGGTTATGGGTGGAAATWCCTTCAGAGAGGGCAGAAAGAYTGCAAAATTGAGGAGGGCAATGACTGCATTGGTTGCCTGGGTGGTTGTCAGCGGGACTCCAAGCAATCGACCTTGGTAATCGGTATTCAAGTTGCAGAGAAGCTGGGGCTGGAAGTCCTGTCAGAATTTGAAGCGGATTCTGTAACACACTTCGACGATCATGTGGTGTTGAAAGGCGAGCATGAAGGTCAGAACAAAGAAATATCAGCGAGAAGAATGATTTTGGCAGGTGGGTCTTTTGGTACGACTAAGATCCTATTGAATTCTGGTCTAAAAAAGACATTGCCAGCTCTGGGCAAGGGATTCTGTCAGCACCCCCAATATATGGCWTTTGGTATTTTCGATGAACCTGTGGATTCACACAAAGGGGCGTTTCAAACGGTGGCCTCCGGAGATCCCAAAATGAGAAAGGCTGGATTTAAGCTGGAAAACGTTTTTGCTCCACCAATAGCGGTAGGCATGTTATTCAATTCTTTCGGCGTGGAACACCAGAGGTTGATGAAGAAATATAGATATATGGCTTGCATAGAAGCGGCTGTTAGAGACCAGCCCGAGGGTGGAGAATTGGACGTCGATAAAAAGGGAAATCTTATAGTCAGAAAAACACTTACGGAGCAAGATTTGGTGAGGGCTGACAAGGGAATTGAAGCGATTAATAATGTTTTTGCAGCTGCCGGAGCTAAGGAGGTCATTGACTCTCCTTTCTATTTTGGTTTGCATTTGATGGGCGGCTGTAGCTTTGGCGTGGATCCGGGGAAATCGGTCATCAAYCCWGACTTCCAGGTTCACGGACACAAAAATATTTATGTAGCGGATTCAAGTGTCTTTCCAAGTGCKCCGGGAATCAATCCGTCTYTRACAATCATGACCCTTTCACAGAGATTGGGKGAGCAACTTTTGAATAACTAGGAGATTGGAATGACAGCATCGGTATGGATGARATTGAATATCTRAAAGGYACYAAACAAGAATAAAAAMNAATGTCYAGACTAATCAGYAACGCAGCGGTTCGGGGAATTGTACGATTGGGGAATATTATTATCCCTGGTGACGGGGACATGCCATCATATGAGGAATTCGGAGGATTCGAACACGTGGATGACTTGCTCGAGCAYGCACCAAAAAGCGATATTGGAGACCTTGGCCTGTTATTGTCAATCTTGTCATTCATGCCTAAATTTGTATTGGTGTGGTTGGTAAATAAGATGGCGGCCAGCCATGSGAAGGGAAATGGCTTATGGGTATTGATGAGACAGTTGGACATGGGYATCMGGGGCATTGTATTGTCAACATATTATACTGAAAARGGRGGTGCTTCTTTTTCYGGAACAGCTCCGTTGGATGGAATTGATTACAGTATAACCAGAATGGAAARCWAANMYTSANAGKGANNAWGMRWRRYMWGAAGTNWARRCAANNMSKCTGAAGCGAAAGCAAAGGAGGAAGAGTTTGAAAACAAGTTAAGGGCYGATCAAAAGATCGAGCCCCGGGATTGGATGCCAGATGACTATCGCAAAAATTTGATTAGGATGATGTCACAGCATGCRCACTCGGAGATTGTTGGTATGCTSCCTGAGGGCAATTGGATCACAAGAGCCCCGAGCCTTAAAAGGAAAAAGATTCTCATGGCCAAAGTTCAGGATGAAGCAGGACATGGCTTGTATTTGTATTGTGCAGCGGAGACYTTGGGTGCGGACAGAAAGGACCTGATTGCGCAACTCAATGCAGGAAAGGCAAAATAYGCCAGCGTCTTCAACTAYCCTACAACAACCTGGGCAGATATGGGKGCTATTGGCTGGCTGGTAGATGGGGCGGCGATAATGAATCAGGTATCTCTACAGCGCACGTCTTATGCGCCTTATTCCAGGGCCATGGTTCGGATCTGTAAAGAAGAAAGTTTTCACCAACGCCAGGGCTTTGAGATCATGGAGATAATGTCGAACGGCACCAGGGAACAACAGGATATGGCTCAGGATGCTTTGAACAGATGGTGGTGGCCATCTTTGATGATGTTTGGTCCTCATGATGCCAATTCACCCAGATCAGAGAAGTCGCTTCTTTGGAAGATCAAAAGAGAAACCAATGATGAATTAAGGCAAAGATTCGTTGATCGGGTGGTTCCACAAGCCGATTATTTGGGATTGAAGATTCCTGATCCGGAGCTAAAATGGAATGAGGAAAAGGGAAGACACGATTTTGGAGAAATTGATTGGGAAGAATTCTATTCAGTAGTGAATGGGAATGGCCCGTGCAATCGCGAGCGACTCAAAGCGCGCAATGATGCAGATAACAATGGAAGATGGGTGCGTGAAGCCGCAGAAGCATACGCATTGAAACACACCRGCTAATTCTCRGAATTGTCTTTGAATGGTTCGTAAATATAATCGAGCSTGGCATTTCTGTATTTTTCCTTCTGTATTTCCAGTAACAATTTCAGCATTGTTCTATAGGGACCGATGGTGAGCGTCATGTTTGCCAACCAGGCCGGAACGTATCCACCCGGGTCTACTTTGAGGTGATAGGTAATATCCACCARRCCATTCTCTAGCGGTATCAGCGTCCACGCAGACTGTAGAAGCGGCACTCTTTCCATGCCATCCYTCTCTTCCACTATTCCGTTTACGTGTTCTGAGGTCGAYGTTACAACCCAGGTAAGGGTATCCTGGGTAACTTTGGAATGCACAACYARGTCCCGATCGCTTACRGGCCAGGGTGCTGTGGTAATACTGTAANNNTAANNNTMAYCTTCMCYKTCYSTRTCTKYAYCTTCATCTTCATCTTCATCTTCTTCATCTTCTTCAGCGCTTGCATCKTCTTCTTCATTGTTCACAAGCTCGTCGACAGACTCGGATACAATGCAGGAATATACCCAGGACGTATAGTTTGGGATATCCTTAAAGAGCGCTATTATTGTGGTCATAGTAGTTTTGGAGATGGTATGCATCATCAACTCACTAAATGAAGAATTGGGATCTTGTCTTGTGTACACCTGCACTTCATTTTCATCTTTTTTGAGATTCCATTCATCCACGTGTTGACCAATGCATATGGAACAGAGTGAAAGAAAGACGAGAAATGAGATTAAGCGCATCTGTTGTATCTGATAATAACTACTCAAGCCTGGATTAATTGCCCTCTCTGAGCATCTATCTGAAGATACCTGGAAAGAATCTTTGTGCCAATGTAAAAAGGGATCGTATCCACTAGGGCGGCTGTCAACTTGAATACATAGCCTGAGAGAATAAAGACGGCCAATTGGGAAGACAAGGGTGAACCATCCGTAATTGGCAGCGCATGTGCGAAATAATGTGTTATAAGGATGACTGCAATAGAGTCGATAAGCTGACTTATCAAGGTAGATCCATTGTTTCGGAGCCAGAGGTGCTTTCCCTTTGTCAATCTTTTCAGGTAGTGAAAGATGTGTACATCACAGAATTGCGCAGTCAAATAGGCTACCATGGACGCTGTCGTAGCGCCAAATGTCAGCATTCGAATTTGGAAAAACACGATCCCTTCACTCCCCGGTACCGGAAGTCCGGTTTCTGGATTCATTTCMGGTTGTGGTGGCAGAATTCCACCTAGCCAAATAATGAACAATACCCAAATGTTCAACAGCAAGCCTATCCACACAACCAGGTTGGCCCTTCGYTTTCCGTAAAGCTCTGAAATAAAGTCAGTGCATAGAAAGGTGATGGGATACGCYAGCACGCCTACCGCAATGATAAATGGAATTTTTGTACCGAATRCGGTGAAAGAAAGGTCTATGAACCGTGAGATCCCCAGTATATTGAGCATGGTTAAAGAACCCAGGAAGATGCCTGCCAGAAGGAGAAARACCAACTCTCGCCTGCGCTCTATTACCGGGATCTTATCGCTGTTATTGGGATTGAACATTCTARTACACAAAAACCTTTCTGTAGATTCTTTGATTGTCAAAGGTTAACGCAGCGAGGTACATCCCTTTGGTAAAGRCCCTGATATCTATTTCATGTGGATGGGTTGAAGAACACACATCAAAACTCTTCTGGTAAACTGTTTCACCCAACATGTTGGTGATGCTAATRTGCRAACCAGGCCYTCCGAATTCGCAAGTCAGCTGAATGTAAAAACTGCCTTGGTTAGGATTGGGATAAAGCAACAGGGCATTCTGGTGTTTTGTGGAAAGTAACCCGGCATAAACGTATGGGTGGACCTCGGATTTGAATKGACAACCATTTGAATCCGTAACMAGYACCGWRTAATTGCCGCTTTGAACGGTTGAGATAAAATARGAAGTCTCGCCRGAGAGTTGAACGTCATTCAGATACCATTGATAGGCGAATCCCTGATCGACAAATAGTGTGTCATCCAGCTCTTGTATTGTTAMSSCYGGTAATTGATTAACCTGTATGATATATGTTTCGGTATCGCCCTTCGCCAGAAATCCATTGCTCTCCAAAACACTGAGGTCGTTTTGACCGGWCATATCCCATCTCACCTCAATGCTGTTATTGGAAGAATCAGTAGAGACWATGCTTCCTCCATTCACTGTCCAACAATACGTAGAGCCGGTAGTATTGGCGACTGAATAAGTGTTGGTATCCCCTACRCAAGAAGYAGAAACACCCGTGATTGGCTCCGTAATGGGAGTGATAAAGCGAAAGAGAAAATCGGAGATGGAATGTAAAATGGGTTGAAAAAATACGGTGGCACCTCCCAGGAAGGAGTTGTTGACAACAGTTCCCCATACATTGTGCCCTTCSCCKGYAAAGGTGTAGARYTCGTTRTAGAGGCCAATGKCATCRGCKCGCTGAGAGATGGGTAAAGAGCCATARACATAKGGCATGGTRGCCAGGGCRGTGAAAGGGAATCCGGAATCATAGGGCACGATCAGATCCAGATYGCCATGGAATGAGACAATTGGAACGTCTTCTCCGGGTTCCATCCAATTGACATTACCCGTTGCACCCCAACAGTTTATAAGSGCCTTCACATTTGTACTGCTGTGATTATAGCTGTTGCCSGAGCAATTTATRCAGCCCAGGTCSGGAGCCGAATTGGGAAAACCAGAAGCAAAGGTAGATGCTGGGCGGTCCGTCTCCTCTCCAAAAACCATTTGAAGAGCTGAGATAGAACCGGCGCTTACTCCTCCAGCAAATATATAATTGGTGTCAATTCTRTAGAGGTTGGCGAATTCTTTGAAAAATCTTACGGCCGCGCTAAAGTCTTGAACCCCCCTGTAGACCGCCCGCTCTGCACTTGATGAAATCAGGATACTCATTCCCAATCGGTAGTTGATGGAGGCGGTAACATAGCCCAATCGCGCCAGGGAGTCGCAAGTCGCCTGAATATCCTCATCCTCTTTGGAGCCCAATAGAAATCCTCCCCCAAATGCCAGGATCACCAGCGGCCTTTTGTTCAGTGTATCACCCATCGGTTCAAAAAGATCCAAWTTAAGATCCATATTGAAGGTTACATTCTCTGAGATATACGGGTTGGTTACTGCGGGTGCATTACCATAAATGATATCCGAAGTAACCGTTATGCTATCAAAGACCCGCGCTTGATATCTGTTGGAAGTACAGGGTTGGCCCATCACCTGGGAGCAAAGAACCAGTGCAATTGAGGAAACAAGAATCCTTTGGGCTAAAAACATGACTTTCAAAGATAGGTACATTGTTTATAGTCCATGCCCACCTTCTTGAAAATGGCCTTTCCTGGAATCCGAAAAATAAAAGCGTGAAACTTCCGGCGAAGAATTGCCGGGCCGGGTCAAGGATTAATTTGTTGAAATCAAAGGGCTAAAACGTACTGCAAAGGCTGGTTAATGTTTCCAGAATCTCTTCCTTTCTGAATTTGGTCAGGATTTTATATGGTTTTGATTGCTCGGCCTGGGTTAATGTAGGTGGGTCYTGGCAGGAGGTTAGATAAATTATAATGGCTGGGTAGGCTTCGCGGATGGCTTCAGCAGTCTGAATTCCATTCCATTCCCCCTTAAGATTAATATCCATGAATATTATTTCGGGGAATCGTTGAGTTGCCAACTTCAAAGCATCATTRCCATTATTTGGAATACCAACAACAGAGTAGCCYTCATTTTCCAAAATCATTCGGAGGTCCTCTGCGATCAATATTTCATCCTCAACAATCAGGATTTTAATATCTTCACCCATGGCGCGATTTGCAATCAGTGGCTCTTGTTTAATATTGTACGAGAATAAGTTGATGATGTTTTAAAATAGGGCGTTGATTCGACGAACTGGATGAATTAGACCATCAATGGATACAGAAGGGTTATTGAAGAAGGGGATTTGTGCGAAGCTGAAGGGAATAACACTATAGGGGAAGAAATACGACGCAATTGTCAGCCCGGATTTAACCACAGCGGGCCTGCATAAGCCCCGTCGGGGCGCCTATGTCGGCACGCAGATAAATAGTGATTTTGGTGAAGCATGAAATTTTGGTGTTCAGGGTGGTCATGCCCGGAATGCACGCGGCAACATTTTGAACTGCTCTCCAATCCACAGGCTATTTATAATTTTTATAACTTTCCATGGCCCGGCAGATGAATCGTTTGCGGAATTTTCTCTTCACAAAAAAGCTCACACAATTCCAATACAGTCGTGGATCAGCAYCTAGATACATTCCAGAAYTTYATAAATCGCTGTACCCAATCGGGMAAACGSRAGTTTGATGTCATYGAGTCTTATTTTCACCTGGAGGAGTACAAAAAGGGGGARCATTATACACAATTGGGTTCYGTATCGAGAAAGTTGGGGTTTCTCTCCGAGGGGATTGCMAGAACATACTTTATCGATCACAGCGGTCAGGAAATAACAAGGCGGTTGGCTATCGCTCCGAGTATGATCTCTGCCCTAAAGAGTTTYTTRACGCGWAAAGTATCMAAYGAGAACATCATTTTCYTTGAGGATTCGGTAGTGYWGAGTATTGATTATCAAAATGAYCAAAAACTCCTTCARGAATCTACYGTGTATAGCCAGTTTAGAAGAATRGGGATTGAGTTTGCTTTTATAGAACTGCTCAATTATTTRGAGATATTTTTAACRGAAGATGCRGAGSARCGTTATTTAATAGTTCTGAACTCTTACCCCGAATTGGTACAGCGAATCCCCCTGCATTACCTGGCTTCCCTTCTCGGAATCACACCCTACTCCCTAAGTAGAATTAGAAAAAAAGTGGCGAAAGGGCATTAATTGCCATAGGGCAAGAACAAGCCCGGTTTTACTCAAGACCTTTGTGGTATTAATTGAGTAAAATGAAAAATCCGACTAAACTTTTAACGTTTCCACAACCGCGTACATCGTACCGTTCCATGACCGTTGGTACAATGGTCGTTGAAGGTGTTTTCATTGCACTTAATTGGCCCGGCTACCCCGCTTTTCGAACCATTGATTTAGGCGTTGGCAATTTAAAATCCTATCAGAAGCGGCGCCAGATTGAATTGGCAAAGCCTGGTTTCCAAAACCTTACACTTTATTTCAATAATTCTGTAASGGTTCGGGTMTTSTTTAMCCYCACCTTTGYGATATAATTTGAKYAAAATGAMAAATTCAACCATACTTTCAGGACYGCTCGTACCWCCRCCATTATACTAYTTCGCTGCWATCGCGATARCGGTAGTTGCCMGGATCTTATTTGAGACCCARCCCCTGTTGCATCCGGCTTTTGAAACAGTTGGCACTGTGTTGATAGTGGCATCCATCATTTTGGCATTATGGGCTAAGTACACGATGAGTCAAAAAAGAACTACCACTAATTCCTATAAAGAATCGTCGGCCATAGTAACAAGTGGTCCGTTTCAATTTTCCCGCAATCCCATGTACCTGTCCATTACTGTACTCACCATAGGACTTGCCTTTGTTTTTAATGATTGGATCTTATTGATACTAACAGCTGTCGCAGTCTTCATCACAAATATTGTAATAAAAAGAGAAGAACATTATCTCACCAAAAAATTTACCCAGGAATATTTGGGCTATAAAATGGGCGTGAGAAGATGGATATAATGAAAGTTGAATTAAAAAAAAGGATGCTATGAAAACCAAAATCTATTGGCTATTGATTGCCGCACTCGCTATTACCAATGTGGGAATAGCTCAAAACAATACCGGAACAATTAAAGGAAAGGTGTTGGATGGAGCAACGCTCCAACCCCTTCCATTTGTAAATGTGTATTTRCCCGAAGCCGAGATAGGGACCACCACGGACATTGAWGGGSYRTTCTCGATTGARGAKATTCCYCCSGGGAMTTACCGTCTTTCCAGCACATTTGTCGGTTATGAAGCCAAGGTGCTGCTGGATGTRCAGGTGGTAACAGGCAAGACGGCCTACCATGAAATAAAACTYAACAAGTCGAGCCTTGGGTTGGATGAAGTGGAGATAACCGCTTATCGGTATGAAATGAATCCRATGACACCTGYHTCAGCWTAYAGYTTATCMCGYGARGAAATTTAYCGAARYCCGGGKGCGCARGGMGAYATTTTTMGMGCBMTMRGTGYATTGCCHGGTGTGCAAASTGTTGGAGGTGAGTTTTCAGCAATTGCAGTTCGTGGCCAGGGGGTGAGRGAAAATGTMTATATGGTGGACGATATTCCCTTACAGGAAGTGGCACATTTTGAGGGAAATGAAACWGGTTTCAGTGATCCCAACGGGGGCCGGTTCAGYATCTTTGCTCCCAGGGTARTCRATGAGGCGCAATTTCAGGCGGGKGGATTTTCAGCTGCRTATGGAAGAAAAAATTCCGGACTCCTCTCCCTTGGGATCAAGGAGGGCAATAAGGAAGACTTTACGATAGACGGCCAATTTGATCTTCTGGGTGCGATCATGAAYTATGATGGGCCAAGCTACCTTCACAAAAACACCTCTGTATTTGCTTCTGCCAAGATACAAAACTTTGGTCCKCTGTTTAAGGTGATCGACTTTGAACAGGAAGGAGAAATCGGGTATTCCGATTTTCTTGTAAAAACTACCACGCAGCTCAATCCTAAGAACAAATTGAATGTAATCGGCATGTACAATACCGAATACTATCAAAGGGAGGTAAAACACACGCTGATGGTAGAAGATCTGAACATTAATTTTCTCGGCAATACATCCCTGGAAAAGGGAGTTGTCGGTCTAAGACTTACCACGCTCACCGGGGATAAAAGYTACYTRACRAATGTAGCYTAYTACCGBCGCTTGAATGAAGATGCGGTTATTGGTAAAGCCTTTCCAAAGTTTACTCCDGGGGGCGAAATTCCCGATGAGGGAGATGTGGCTTTCGATGAAAAMGTCTGGACGGCAAAAACAVABGAGTCACAGATTGGATACCGCTCCATTTTTCATCTGAATTTTGAGAATGGGTCACAAATMCTKGCAGGAGCAGATKTCTCYTACAATCAAATGGATCTTRGKCGYACGTTTGAACGRMSRGATACCTTATATACTTWTAGYGCYACGGACTATCGYCCCAATGGGGAGCAATAYCTTTTRGTACTTCCCGAATTTGCAAATGCGARGATAAAGGACGAGAGCACTGACTTTTCCACTTATTTAAACTACTCTATTCGTCAGGTAAAGAGGCTTACTRTAAATCTGGGRCTCCGGTTTGACTATACSGGATTTACAGAACAAAGTATGTTAAGTCCGAGAGTAARYGCCAGTTACCAGTTTACGGAGAAGCAGAGTCTCAGTTTCGCAAGCGGGCTATACTACCAGGATCCSTTCAATTATCAAATTTCTGAAGCGGGTAAAGGGAACTTGAAGAACGAGCTGAGCATCCATTATATCCTGGGATACAAGCACTACTTTACCCCTGATCTGAAATTTACGCTTGAGGGTTATTATAAAGATTTGTCCGACCTCATTGTACGCCCTTATAATGGAAATAGYTTGCTTACCAATGATGGGGAAGGATACGCGTATGGCATGGATGCAAGCBTGGTAAAAMGGTTRTCCAAAAACTTDCACGGACAAATTTCTTATTCCCATATGCAATCCAGGAGAGACGATGGTGCGGGTGAGGGGGAGTATGACTTTATCTTTAGTCAACCACATATTTTCACCCTCCTTGCGAGCTATAAACTCAAGAAGATATGGATCTTCTCTGGCAAGTTTCGCTATTCTACTGGAAGGCCGCAGGATGCCTACATAGTACATCAGGACATTTTCAATGATCCGAAYTTCCTTAGATATTCCAGAGAGATAACGGGACCTGGCGGAGATCGCCTSGATGACTTCATCAGYYTRGATGTVCGAGTTGATTATAGGATACAGATAAAACGACTGGCTGTGATTGGGTTCGTAGATATAGTCAATATAACAGATCGCCTGAACCCAAGTTTTACCGAGTTTAGGGAGGTGACCGGGAAGGTAGAACCACGGGGTATTGGYWTGTTTCCAACGTTCGGGTTAAAGTTTGAGATTTGATTTAAAGGGAGAGATTAATCCGTACAAAAAGAGCCTTGACGAAYGTCAGGGCTCTTCTTATTTGTAMCCTGTACGGTTNNGTTGTCRAACCAATTTGYAGAGGATATGAAACGTCTGGCGGAAGTGTTTGAAAGGGCCAATACCTGGAAGTCAGTTTAGCGAGGTTGCCCTGTTCGACCAGGAATTACTCTTTGGATTAGCATCCCACCATCTTCTGTTRGCTGAATATAWTTTCTTTTTTTCAGTCARCTTRCCATTCTCATCCCAAGCCATCTGAACWCCTTTACCCTTTTTGATTACCRTTTTAGATTTCTTCCGCCCATTATCGTAAAACTCTTTGGAKGAATAACTCTCAGTRTATTTAACAGGAGTGCCAACACTATCAACATAAAGGCTRTCCTTYAAGAAWACTKKAAYYCCATTGTACGAACAAGTTTCMTTAACGGGGCCACTTGCAGTTTCTTGAGCCATGCAGGAAACTCCAAATCCATTTTTGTACACGGTCTTCAATATCATTTTACCGTTCTCGTTCCATACCTTACTAACGCTGCTATTTGGTTCGTTCACTGCGTAATGTTTCTTTCTGCCATCTTCAAAAAATGCTCTGGTAATCCCTACGTCCTTTTTGAGGTCATTGTCATATGAAATAGCCCCGCTTTCGTAGTAATGCCTGGAATTGCCTGTCACTTTCCCATTGTCAAAGTAGCCAGTTATCTTTAGCTGACCACCTGGATACCACTGCTGACAAAAACCGTGATATTGACCATTCAGAGTAGGATATTCAAACTTCAATTGCCCATCCGGGAAATACCCTCTTGAGGTGTCTACTTGAGCGGATACAGTCATCCCCACACAAGTCAATAATATGAGTAGTTCTGCTCTCACTTTAAGAATAATAGAGTCATAATTAACAGTATAACTGTTCATAGAAGACTAAGATACAAAAGGAAAGCAAGGCAGTTTTACCTCAAATACCAGGAATTTAGGGAAATTCCCCGCTCAGACTTTACACGGTGGGGAAAAGAAAGACCGGTTTCCTCGGCTTTTATCTGGTACTCAGAGTCTGCCTGCGGCGAGTACCAGAAGGTCGAACCAATTTGTAGAGGAGATGAAGAGGTTGTATCAGATAACTCCTTCGCGCAAGGCTCAGCCTTGGTGATAACGTTTTTGGGCTTATC
>NVRW01000067.1 GCA_002400975.1 Flavobacteriales bacterium
GAGCCGATGGTAGTGACGGAGCTACCGGACCTACAGGAGCACCGGGTACAAATGGAACAAATGGTAGTGACGGAGCTACCGGACCTACAGGAGCACCGGGTATAAATGGTACTAACGGAGCCGATGGAGCCGATGGTACTAACGGAACGAATGGTGCAAATGGCGCTGACGGGGCTACTGGTCCTACAGGAACACCGGGCACAAATGGTACTAACGGAGCCGATGGAGCCGATGGGACCAATGGCACAAATGGCGCTGATGGAGCTATCGGACCTGCAGGACCTACCGGACCCGTTGGTTGTGGCACCGCGAATATGGTAATAAAATCGGATGGTGTCTCAGCGGTATGTAGCCAGATATTTGACAATGGCACTTGGGTTGGGATTGGAACAACGAGCCCCGTGGCAAAGTTGACGGTTCCAGGTGGTGCAGACAGGGTTGAATTTCAAGGAACGACGGMWRYTMMCGGAGSYKYCGGAAGTGGTGTGCTGGAAATTGCGAATGCCCTGCGAYTGGATGGGAATGAGATCATTACGAATACCAATGCCACACTATTCCTTCAAAATGACAATAATGGTGACCTCCGCGTGGACAATACCACACTGGTGGTGGATGCAAGTGCTAACAATGTTGGAATTGGKACTACCGCTCCTTCAGAAAAATTAGAYGTTGTGGGAAATATTGAGTTTTCCGGTTCTCTTGAGCCGGGCACTTTGCCTGGTACTTCGGGACAAATGCTCCGTTCTCAAGGAGCAAATGTGGCACCTGTATGGGTAAATGCACAAGCGCTCTCACCTACTATCGCACTTAGCAGCACTGCTAATTTATGTGTGAACTCAGCCTCATGGCTATCGCATCCGGGTGTGAGCTCTACCTTAACGCTGGCGGTCGGTGACATTGTCATTGCCTGGGCTCAGGGAGGTGCTATGGCTGACAGCGACTGCAACGGAACGACCAATTCGACACAATCTGTGTACGACGTTCGTATTGCAGTTGATGGAGCAGATTTTCCAACTGGTGCGTGGCTGAGGAATTCATTGGATTATAATGCTGCATGGATGGCATTTAATGGTTTCTCCGTTACCGGCCGATATGTAACAACGGCTGCAGGGGCCCATACATTTGTGCTGCAGTCACGCAGAAACAGCGGATCAASTTTATTAATGGCAGGGAGYAGTGCCTCGTCCCTCCAATCTACTATGGTGCTATTGGTACTGAAACCATAAATTATAAAGCGTATAATAAATGACTAAAGTTTTCTTAACCGGTTTTTCAATCATTTTGCTTAGCTGCTGTGTTTACGGTCAGAGTGAGCAAAAAAGACCTATCCTTTCGTCACAAAAGAATATTATTAATCCAGGCGATTCGATGGAGCAAGGAATATCCCCAAAAGGGGTTCATCTAAAAAAGCCCGTGCTGTCTGCATACAAAAATGGGAATGTTCCGAATAACAGTGATACAGCATCTTCGAAATCTGATACGACAAACTATAGAGAGCCTAAACGGAAAGTGTTAAAATCGTCAAAAAATCCGCGATAAGCAAGATATCAGCGACATGTCAATAATGAATAAAATAGAAAAAACACCCTTTATTTGGCATCGAGAGTGGTTAGTTACGTCTAAAGAGACAATTACGGAGAAAATGATAATTGTTAAATAAAACAAGAACAACAATAACAGATTAGCGGAAAATACACGGATGAAAAAAGTAGGGATAATCATGTTTTTGTGCAGTGTCTGGGGCATATCCTCGATTGCACAAACCAACAACGTTGGAATTGGAACGAATACACCWGATGCGAGTGCAATATTAGAGCTCCAGGCAACGGACAAGGGAATTCTCATTCCCCGAACGGACACAAACCTGATAATTGCACCGGCCACCGGTTTGATGATATACGAAAATGCCGATAACACATTCTACTACTTTGACGGYACCTGGTGGGTAGCTTTTGGCGCAGGYTCTCTGGGTCCTGCCGGACCAACCGGACCTTCAGGCACCAATGGCGTAAATGGAACAACGGGTCCAACAGGATTRGCTGGAACAAATGGAGTCACCGGTGCCACCGGACCTACAGGCCCTGCGGGTGGAGGTGCGACATTGCAAACGGCATATGATGCTGGAAATACAATTTCAACAACMGCCGTNAGACCGATCGCCTTCACRGTAAACCAGACTACCTCACCGTTCACMGTATCTGGCACSAATACCAGTTTGAGGATGGGTATTGGCATCACAGCACCAACTGCCTATTTCCATTTTGACAGAACAAGTTCGGTGGGAATGTGGGAAGTCTTATGGGACGATAATGGTACGACGGATGGATTGATGAGAGTTCAGAATGTTTCCACTGGAAATCCAAACAGGGTGATTCTRGGAGTGACCAATTATRATGCAAGTGCCTTTAATCCTGCTGGTATTGAAGGATTGGCTATTGCAACTACTGGAACGGCCTATGGTGTTATTGGGGCAAGCAACAGCCCAGAGGGTATAGGTATCAGGGGCTTTAATGCAGCTGCTGCTGGGGCAGGTAATGGCTACGGTGTGCGGGGTGAAACATCCCAAACAGGGGGAACAGGTGTTTTCGGGGACAATTTCAATACGTTGGGAACGGGTGTAGCTGGTAATGGAAACAATGTCACACCTCAAGTTCCTACAGCAGGTGCAGGTGGCGCATTCACCGGAGATGTCAATGGGCTCTTTGCAAAAAGTTTTACGGGGGGAATTGGCCAGGCTATTCTCCTGCAAGATGACTTTGGTGCCCAATGGCTGGTTGGAAGTTGGAACGGAGTTGCCTACGATAAAATGTCGGGTACGGGCAGTCCGGGTACGATAGTTAAAGACCTAAATGAAAATCGTGTTCACATGAGTTGCCCTGAGGCTCCTGAATACTTGTTTGAGGACTATGGACATGGGAAACTTACGCGTGGATCAGCTCACATTATTGTTGATCCAATATTTGCAAAAAACATTATTGTCAATGAGGATCACGAATTGCGGGTGTTTATTCAGTTAGAGGGCGATTGCAATGGCGTATTTGTGACCAACAAAACAGCCAATGGGTTTGATGTCARGGARTTGAACAATGGCACCTCCAATACGAACTTTACATACCATATTGTTGCAAAYAGAGCAGATGAGAAATTTAAGAAAGGCCGGGTAGCCAGGTATTCGCAATTGAGATTTCACCCTGCTCCTGAAATACAAGAAGTGGTTGATTTAGACAGAGGCCCAAAGAAGGAAGGTCCTGCCAATGCAGACTATAAAAGTCAAAGTAATAAATAGGAATTCACATTTGCCTAAACTCAATAAATGAAACGTTTTATATATACGGTTTTCGTTGTAGTACTTGGGAGTGTACCGTCGCTCGCTCAGGTACTCACCAATGATGGTGCGGCGATCTTTTCAAGTTCCGGCGCATTGATCTTTGTTGATGGTGAAATGGTGAATCAAGGCCTTGGGACCTATGATAATAGTGGTGCAATCGAGTTGACGGGCGATTGGACCAATAATGCTGGAAATGCAGCTTTTATCAATGGCAGTCCGGGATCTGTAACCATGACGGGTGGCGTACAGAACATCAAAGGAACTGACCCCACCCTATTTTATGACCTTATCCTAACTGGGACCGGTGACAAAGCACAACAAGTGAATGCAACAGTTACCGACTCGCTGGCCCTTAACGATAAAGAACTGGCCACCGATACTTTCCTAATGCATGTCACCAATACGAGTCTAACAGCTGTTACGCGTACAACCGGGTTTGTGAGCAGTATTGATACCGGTGGACTCGCCCGGGATATGGCCAATGCAGCAACTTACTTATTTCCGGTGGGATCCAGTGTCGGTCTGTTGAGGTACAGACCCGTAGAAATTGCACCTACTGTTGGAACTGCTCATACCTATAAAGTAAGAATGGGCAATGTTGATGCCACTACAGAAGGATATGACAGAACCATCAATGACTCCACATTTTGTGTGATCAATCCGGATTACTACCACCTGATTTATCAGACTGCAGGAGCTTCTGCTGCAGACGTAACAATATATTATGATGATGTTCTGGATAATGCCTACCAGGCCATGGCTCATTGGCAAAACCTACCCAGGTGGGAAGACATCAGTCCCGTAACGATCGCGCTCAATGTGAATCCGCCATTAAGTTCCATGACGAGATTGGCCTGGAATGACTATTCCTTCCCCGCTTTCGCACTGGGAACAACCTCTCCTTTGGTGTCTTTGAGTTCCAACGACACCAGCATTTGTGTGGGTGATACGCTTACTTTCACAGCATCATCAGGATTCGCCAACTACGAATTCTTTAACAATTCGATATCAGTTCAGAACGGTGCCTTAAACACCTACCAGGTTACAGGCTTAACAACGGGAGACACAATTAGGGTCACAGCATCTGATTTGGGCTGTACGGCATTCAGCAATGAATTGATTGTTACCGTTAACCCCTTACCGGTACTTGATACTACAGCGATGGCTATCAGCCCGGAAGCTTGCGGTGCGCTGGACGGATCTATTGTTGGCATCATAGCAACGGGCACCGCCCCTTTCACCTACGAATGGCTCGATGGTACTTCAACTATAGTTGGCGGTGATTCAGCCAATGTGATGAATCTACCTGCTGGCGGCTATAATCTAACTGTAACCGATATCAATGGATGTTCTGCGTCAACTGGAACACATACCGTGATTGGTGCGCTTACTCCGGTACTTGACACCACAGGTATAGTTATTACTTTCAGCACTTGTGGTGCGGGTGATGGTGCAATAGTGGGAATAATTGCCACTGGTGGTACAGGACCATTGACCTATAACTGGGACAACTCAGTACCGGTTTCGGTAGGAAGCACTGCTAACCTTAATTCAGTCCCGGCAGATGGTTATGTTTTAACTGTAACGGATTCTCTCGGTTGTACTGATGCTACCGGCCCTCATACCATAACTGATCTTGGAGGACCTGTGCTGGATTCTTCAGCAATGGTAATCACACCAAGTACATGTGGAAATAGCAATGGGTCTATTATTGGAATGACCGGTACTGGTATTGCTCCATTTACCTTTGAATGGGTGGATGGTTCAAGCACCCTGGTAGGTACGGCTCCGAATGTGATAGGTATTCCTGGTGATAGTTACACATTGACCGTAACCGATTCCAATGGTTGCACAGCATCAACCGGACCACATGTTGTAGGTGATGAGCCCGGGCCGGTTCTGGATACTGCCGGTTTTGTCATCACCCAGAGCACCTGTGGAAATAATGATGGCTCTGTAACAGGTATTACAGTAACCGGTGGAACTGGAACATTGACATTCGATTGGGTCAATACCGTTCCTATCACGGTTGGCAGCATATTGGCCCTTAACACCATTCCTTCAGGTGCCTATACCCTAACGGTTACGGATTCGAATGGATGTACGGATTTATCCGGGCCCCACGCTGTAACGGATTTAGGAGGACCTGTCATCAATACCTCAGCTGTTGTAATTGACTCAAGCAGGTGTGATCAGCCTACGGGTGCAATAAGCGGAATAACAGTTAGCGGAGGTGTTGGACCATACACCTACCTTTGGAATGATCCAAGCTTCCAGTCAAATCTCAATGCGACGGGACTGGATTGCAACCCATATGTGCTGATCGTGACGGATGCCGCAGGATGCAATTTACCTTCTGCTCAAATAGTACCATGCTTCTCTGCGCCTGCTGCACCAACTGCAGCTTCACCAGCACCATATTGTTCAGGTGATCCCATCGCTGATCTAACAGCAACCGGAACTACAGGAGTTATTAATTGGTATTCAGACGCGCCCTTACTTGACTCAATTGGAACGGGTAGTCCTTTCACCAGCGGTGCCACATCTGATATATCATACTGGGTGGCGGAAACCAGGAATGGCTGTATCGGTGGTGCAACCCAAGTGGATATTACCATCACCCCCACTCCGGCTGCACCGTTTGCTGGCAACGACATGTCTATTTGTTTTGGTGCTATAGTATTGGATACACTTAACATTATTGGCGGAACGGGTACGCAGTGGTGGGATGATCCAGGACTGACGATTTTACTCGGAACAGGTGATTCATTGCCCATAGCTCCGGTGCTTGGTACAAACATCTACTATGTCACCCAATTCAACGGATCCTGTCAGGGACCCTATGACTCGGTAATTGTAACACTAGATGTGCCAATCACGGTGACTATAACAGGTAACACCGTAATTTGCGCAGGTGACACTACCGTGCTTACCGCAAGTGGTGGCTCAACTTATTTATGGAGTACGACTGAAACGACAGCGTCGATAATAGTATCACCGGCAGCAACTGCAGTTTACAGCGTATTCGCGACCGGCGGAGCTTGTTCTGCTACCGCAACAGATACGGTAACGGTAAACAGCCAGCCTGTGGCAAGTATCACGCCATCCGGACTGTCTTTCTGTGCAGGGGAAACGGTAACATTGACCGCTGGTCTGGCTCAAACCTATTCATGGGACACAAGCCCCATTTCAACTACACAAATTATCACGGTAACACCACCGGCGGGTAACTCAACTACTTATACGCTGACGGTAACAAATAGCTGTGGAACCGATGTTACCAGTCAGAATGTGGTTGTTGAAAGTGCAATTAGTGCGGGACCTGACATCGACTTGTGTAAGAATACAGATCTTGCTGGATACGGTGCGACCAGTTCTGCAACACCTGTCGGTGGCACATGGTCATCTCCTGACCCGTTGGTTTTCCCGGGCAATCTGCAAACAGATGGATTTGTTGACCATATTGCCATTCCATGGGGTCCTGGATATGAGTTGGTTTATACATCATTGTCTGGTAACTGTGCGGATACACTGTTGCTGGAAGTTACAGGTGCTGAAGCCGGTTCAGATACGGCTGTGTGTACAGGCACTGGTTCTTTTTTCTTAGCCAATGCATCGCCTCCAGGCGGAACCTGGAGCGCAATGAATCTCAGCGTCAATATGGATGGATTGAGCGGAGAAGTCTTCACTGATGGTTTAGCCGGGGAATACACATTCGTCTATGCAACCATGGGTATTACCAAAGACTGCCCGGATACAGTTGTGGTGAGTGTCTGTGGTTCAAATGACATCTGGGTTCCCAACATCTTCTCACCGAACGGCGACGACGCAAATGACATTATGTTCGTTCGGGGAATTGCAGTGGATTGGGTACATATCAGGATCTATGATCGATGGGGTGAACTGGTCTATGACTCGGGGCAAGGTCAAAAGGCGCTGAAAGGTTTGGGAGAAGGCTGGGACGGAACCTATAAGGGCAAAGAATTGACGCCTCAGGTATTTGTGTACTACCTGGACGCCGCSTTCATMGATGGAGAATTGGTTGAAACAATGAAAGGCAATATCACATTGGTAAAATAAAAGAYTATGAGGACAAAAACTATAMGAGTTGCRGCATTGGYATTGGGCNNWTTTTTNNAGGYGGAAACCTAATSGCTCAGGATGTTCATTTCTCTCAGTTTTTYGCATCTCCATCRACWCTGAACCCAGGTGCAACMGGAGCATTTGASGGAGAATTCMGRGTSGCGGGGAATATGAGAGAGCAATGGAAAAATGTTGGTGACTTCTCYACTTATGCSGTTTCTTTTGACATGCCAATTATGAGRGATGTGATAACMGATGGATCGCTGGCCTTTGGAGTGAATTTSTACAGCGATCAGTCAGGTGACCTSGATTTCGCAACAACRTTGGCAAACTTGTCCGTTGCAGCAAATAAATCAATTGATAAGAAAAAYAATWTCTCTTTGGGAATTCAAAGYGGATTTGGACAAAGGGGCATMCAGGGCGGTGTTGATAAGCAGCAATGGGATAGYCAATATGACAMGGATTTTGGATACAATCCAAATGCWCAAACRGGTGAAAGTGGAGCTGTTGAGAATTTYACTTTCGGAGATTTTTCGAGCGGGTTGCTCTGGAGATATCRATCAGACAAAATAGAYTTCCACGCAGGTGGAGCCTTGTTTCACCTCAATCAGGCCAAGCAGAAGTTCTTGCTCGCCAACGGTAARCAGTTCATGCAGGTGGCATTTCACGGCGGGTCACATATTAAGATYAAAGATCAACCATTTTCATTCTTGCCAAAGATATTGTTCCTAAAGAATGGCAAGCAAATGGAAACCAGTACCGGAGTGCTTGTCAAGTACATGTTACGTGAAGGRTCYRTKTTYGCTGATGGAAGCCCGGAGACTTCAATATATCTGGGTGGTTTTATGAGAATGGGAGATGCRRCCATTGCCATGATCAGGATGGACTATATGAATTTCTCGGTAGGGTTTAGTTATGACTTCAACATCTCTGATTAYAAAACRGTTTCATCTGGAAAAGGAGGCTTTGAGCTCTCGATAATCTACATCAAACCASKCTTGCAAACRAGGGCRAAGAAACGGTCGTTRATGTAAGGATAYRGGKGTATTSAAACAATTTGWTTAATTTAGCATGAATTAGCTTAAATGAATTTYAAGAGAACATAYATAAGTGCAGYAATYATCGCGCTTCTCGCRTTGGGATCGATCAATGTGAATGCCCAGGATATTCACTTCTCYCAATTCTCGTCCTCTCCGCTAACACTTAATCCGGGACACACTGGTGCTTTTGATGGAGATGTTAGAGCAGTTATCAATTATAAAGATCAATGGAGAACCATTTCCAATCCTTATAAAACGCTCTCATTTTCTGTAGATGCTCCGCTTTTAAAAGATGTTATCACTGATGGCGCATTATCAGCTGGAATCGCAGTCCTTTCTGATAAGGCGGGCGATCTGGATGTTGGAACTACMCAGTTCAATCTGTTTCTCGCCGCTAACAAATCACTAAATAAAGAGAACAATATATCGATCGGGATCTCAGGTGGATTTGCACAATGGGCGATYARTGGTGATGCGGAAACACAGCAATGGGACAGTGAATATGATCCRAGCGCAWCAGGTGGATATACCAACGACGCGGTCTATGGYTCTACAATGGAGAGTTTCTCTTATGGAGAYTTCTCAACAGGWATTTTATGGMRCTATATTGGRAAYATTAAAGCCCATGCGGGAATTTCYCTGTTTCATGTCAATAAGCCGAATATGTCCTTTGTAAATAACCCGGARAAATTAAATGCCAAATTGGCCTTTCATGGKGGYTCRGAGATTTATGTTAAAGGAGAAACCGTGTCRGTATTACCTCAAATGCTCTTTTTAAAACAAGGACCKCAAACTGAGTTCAACATTGGCGGACTCGTTAAGTACAGGTTGAGAGAAGGTTCCCGATATACAGGAGAAATTGAAGAAACGGCAATATATCTAGGVGGTTGGTATCGATTTTCAGATGCATTCATTCTGAATGCCCGGTTTGATTATATGAATTTTGCSTTAGGTGTCAGCTACGACATTAATATTTCCAAYATCAATGTGGCTACTTCYGGTAAGGGAGGCATTGAGGTATCTCTTTTRTTCATGACACCTGGCCCGGTGAGGAGAAARACGGCATCGCCGTTGATGTAAGCTTAAYAYAGAAGCATCACCASATMARGGCAATTATTNCCCSCAGTAAATTTRCAYAACCYCYTCTCTCTTAGCMKTATTGGTTCCCAATGAAACACAAYAACCARGACTTGTTTTCCYCATAGTTAAATGTAACTTTTAACCTTCCTAAGATACYATCTAWTAAGTTGCTCAATTCACGTGGAATATTCGCAGACGWCTGCGTCTTTGATTTATTTGGTCTGATAAGGCTTCGAAAAAAATACACGTTGGCAGTATATAAGTTACTGTTGACCATGCTTGGTGTCCTTCCAGGCTTGGGCAGCCATTGCTTTGCTCAAATCGATCAGATCCTTTTTGAAAACATCTCTATCAATGAGGGGCTRTCACAAAGTATTGTTTTCTGCATTACACARGATCAGAGTGGRTATATGTGGTTCGGAACAGAGGACGGGCTYAACAGGTTTGACGGATAYAAATTCGACATCTTCCGAAATCAAYCTGGAAATCCAAACAGTCTTTCAGGCAATGGAATTGTGTCCATGCACGAAGACAAATCCGGTTTACTTTGGATAGGAACATATGGTGGCGGCTTGAACGTACTGGATCAAAAAACAGGACGCATCAAACGGTATGCAACTCGTAAAGGAGAACAACGAACAAGGGAAAGCAAGGGAACAGGATTCAACGGCTCATTTATTTTCTCCATTTATCAAGATACAAAGGGTTTTATTTGGGTAGGCACCCACCGCAGTCTGAATAGATTTGACCCGGTTACCAACGAAATCGTTTATTATACGCACAATCCCAACGACCCGRCCAGCTTATCCAAGGGCACGATAAGAGCAATTATCGAAGACAAACACGGAAATCTTTGGATAGGTACTCARGGAGGGGGWTTGAACAAATTTGACACTGCTTCCGAAGAATTTACCCATTATGCTTACCAGGAAGACGAACCGGAAGGAATATCCGGAAACGATATCATCACCATGCACCTGGATCGGGAAGAAAATTTGTGGATTGGCACTTATAGTAGTGGGCTTAATAGTATTGACCTTTCCCGGGATCAAACCAAGCCAAAATTCAAACATTACCTGAATGATCCAGACAACCCATTTAGCTTGTCACAAAATAGAATTAGCGCCCTCTTTGAGGATTCAAGAGGCAATTTGTGGATTGGCACTCAAGCGGGAGGATTAAATAAATTTGAGAAGGGAGCAGGTAAGTTCTACCGTTATTCTCATGATTCAAAGGAACAAAACAGCCTTTCGGACAATACGGTATATGCGATCTATGAAGACATTTTTGGYGTCCTCTGGTTCGGYACAAGAGAAGGCATCAACAAGTAYGACCCGCTTTCCAACAAATTCAAATCATAYMGRCACAATCCCAATGACCCTTTTAGCCTGTCAAGCAATAATCTCCGCGCTATATTGGAAGATAAAAAAGGGCTGGTTTGGATTGGCACCTCAGAAAAGGGGCTCGAAATGCTGGACAGAAATACGGGGCGTTTCAAACATTTCACGGCTGATCCCCGCAATCCAAACGCCTTACAAAACAACAATATACGGGCCTTGCTCGAAGACAAACAGGGTAGGATGTGGATAGGCGCCGACGATCAGGGTCTTATACAATATCATAGAGAAACAGGTGCTTTCACCCTACATGGAGAATACAGGATTGAGTGTGAGAGTTGCCTTGGTGGAAACAGGGTCAAGACGCTGTTTGAGGACCGGGAAGGCAATATCTGGATTGGAACCGAAGGGGGGTTGGGCGTTATGGATGTAAAAACAGAGCGCTTTACCATATATAAATGTGTTAATGAAGATGCTTCAACCATTTCCGGCCTTAATATATCGAGTATTTGCCAGACGAAAGATGGCACTATGTGGATTGGAACGACCAAAGCCGGATTCAATAGGTTCAATAAAGAATCAGGCACCTTTGAGCGGTACCTGAACGATCCTGCGGATAGTTTAACCCTTGTTGACAATCGGGTCAGATGTATCACCGAAGGCGACGATGGCGAGTTATGGATTGGGACACTCGGCGGCGGTTTAACAAAATTTGACCCGGTTTCCGGAAATTGTGTAAGCTGGCGAGCTAAGGCTCCTGCCAAACACCAGAAAGACAAGAAGGACGGCTTGCCAAATGATGTCGTTTATGGCATTCTCAAAGATGACAAGGGCAACCTGTGGATGAGCACCAATATGGGAATTTCCAAATTTAATCCCAGGGATGAATCATTCAGAAACTATGATGTGAGCGATGGGCTACAGAGCAATGAATTTACCGCCGATGCATTTTATAAATCTAAAAATGGGGAGATGTACTTTGGAGGAATCTCTGGCTTTTCGGTATTTCATCCGGACAGCATCCRCGACAATACAAGGCCTCCCAAAATTGYGCTCAACAGTTTCAAGATATTTAAYGAGGAAATAGTAGCANNNGCGACAGCTGATTCRMRATTAAGGAAACCRGTTAATTATACRGACACCCTGTTTCTCTCTTATAAGGATTAYGTATTCTCCTTTGAATTTGCYGCCTTGCATTTTGGGATACCTRGAAAAAATGAACTKGCWTACCAGATGGTGGGCTTTGACCGGGATTGGAATTAYGTMGGTACCCGAAAGTTTGCCACCTATACAAATTTAGATCCYGGCGAATATACCTTTAGAGTAAARGGYACAAACAAYGACGGAATCTGGAATGAAGAGGGTAGATCAATTCATATAATCATATCGCCTCCATTCTGGGAAACATGGTGGTTCAGAATAACGGCAATACTGGTTTTTATTCTGGGCGTTTTGACCMTATATCACCACCGGGTAAATAAAATTAAGTTGGAAGAAAAGAACAAAACAATATTGAATCAGAAATTYGCAGATTTGAAACTGGAAGCGTTGAGATCCCAATTAAATCCGCACTTTGTCTTTAATTGTTTGAATTCCATTCAGGGGCTTATTAACAARAAGGATGAAGAGGCGGCCAACCTATACCTAACGAAATTCTCACGTCTCATGCGTATGATTCTGGAGTATTCCAGAAAGCCTGAAATACTTATCAAAGATGAAATWCACGCCCTGGAATTGTACCTCGAGTTGGAAAATATGCGGTTTAGAAATAAATTTGATTACCAAATCACACTTAGCAAGGATATCGACGTTGAGAACATGAAAATATCTCCAATGCTRATGCAACCTTACGTTGAAAATGCTATCAAACACGGGCTTATGCCCAAAGAAACAAAAGGGAAAATTAACATTTCGCTCAATCTGGAAAACAACACTTTACATTGCACAATACAAGACAATGGTGTTGGCAGGAAAAAAGCGGGGCAATTAAACAAGACTCAGGATCGGTACCATAAATCAGAAGGAATGGCCTTGACCAAGGAACGGCTGGATATTTTGAACACGCTAAAGGGCATGGATATGCAAGTTGCAATAACTGATCTCTTTGATGACAATAAAGAACCGGCCGGAACCGAAGTAAAAATTGCGATTCCAATAGAGTACAATTTTTAAATCAAATATCTTTGAGATRTTTTTCTAGTAAACCTATAAATGACAGAAATACGCGCTATAGTTGTTGAAGACGAGCCAAACAACAGGGATAATCTGCTKGAGTTACTCAAGAAATATTGCCCGGATGTAGACGTCATAGCAACCGCTCACTCAGGTTCATCGGGAATAGATGCRATTCTAAAACACCAGCCAGATCTTGTTTTTCTGGATGTGGAAATGCCTGATGGTAACGGCTTTGATGTATTGGAAAAAACTACAAGCGTCAAATTTGAAGTTGTTTTCACCACRGCCTTTGACCATTATGCCCTGCAAGCCTTCAAGTTCTGTGCATTAGACTATTTACTGAAACCAATCGAYATAGCTGAATTAATAGCAGCGATAGATAAGGTAAAAAAACTCCCACCGGAGCACTCTTCACGTGATCAATTTGAAGCCCTGGCACACAACTTTAATAATGTCCAGGTTCAATCCAAGAAGATCGCTCTTCCAACGCGGGATGGTTTAATTTTCGTTGCATTGACCGAAATAATTCGCTGTGAGTCAGATGGACCATATACCACCTTTCATTTGACAAATGGCAGTGTAATGGTTTCCAAATCAATTGGCGAGTACCAGGAGCTGTTGGAGGGCTATAATTTTTACAGGGTGCACCARTCCCATATCATCAACCTCAATTGCGTAAATAAGTACATAAAAGGGGAGGGCGGCAACCTAATTATGGCTGATGATACCAAAATTCCGGTTTCAAGGAGAAAAAAAGAACATTTCCTCAGTAAAATGGGYGAATTATARAGGATTTACCGAATATGACACAACCAAATCCTTGTCTTTTTTCGTCATTTATTAAGCAGAAGCTACCGACTGTTAATTACAGTCGGATAATTGCAACCTGAAGGAGGAACGGAACGTACATATTGACTGAAAAACGGAAGCGATGGTCTCATAAACGAAAATGAACCACTCTTCTGTCTTTAGCTTAAACCAAGTTATAAAACCGACATACTATGGAATCTTTCGACAAATACCCACAAGTGAATTATCGTATCGAGACAGCTTTTAAAAAAGCCCTTACTTTATTCACAATATCACTGTTTAGTATAGGTGTTATTCTTGGACAACCTACTGCAAACTTCAGCTGGAGTGGCACTTGTTTAGGTGATAGCACCATTTTCACTGATGCAACTACGGGAGGCACTGCCCCCTACACTTATTCCTGGGATTTCGGCGATAGTGCTACATCTACCGCCCAAAGTCCTGGCCATTTATTTGGATCCACGGGTGTCTTTAGTGTTACTTTGCTGGTAACTGATAATATATCGCTATCGGATTCTATCACTTTTTCCGTCGGTATTAATGGAGCTCCTTTAGCATCCATTTCCTCAAGTATAAATGTGAGTTGCAACGGCGGCTGTACGGGTGCAGCCACAGCCGGTGCTACCGGCGGAACCCCATCCTATACTTTTGCCTGGGATGACCCAGGGTTACAGACCACACCGACGGCAACCGGATTGTGTGCGGGCACCTATAATGTAATCATTACGGACTCTTTGGGATGCACGGGTTCAACAAGTATTACCATAACGGAACCGCCATTTTTAACAACTTCGATTGCAAGCGTCGATGCGAGCTGCAACGGAGCCTGTGACGGAAATGCGACTGCCAGCGTCAGTGGAGGTTCACCACCCTATTTTTACCTCTGGGACGACCCGCTAGCGCAAACAACTGCTACGGCTATCGGTTTGTGCGCCGGTTTCTATAACGTAAACGTTACTGACTCCATGGGTTGTATCGATTCAATAAGTGTTACCATTACCGAACCTGCACTTTTGGCGGCGTCTGTATCAGGTATTAATATTAGCTGTAACGGAGCTTGTGACGGCAATGCTACCGCGGCAGGTTCTGGAGGCACAGCCCCCTATACCTACCAATGGGATAGCTTAACAGGTTCTCAGATAACAGCCACGGTTGCGGGATTGTGTGCCGGAACCTATGGTGTGGTTATCACTGATTCTAATGGATGTTCAGCCTCAGCAAATGTTACCATTACAGAACCTGCACTGTTAGGGGCATCCGTCGCAGGTGTCGATGTTACATGTAATGGAGCATGTGACGGTACTGCTGCGGCAATTGCCTCTGGAGGCACTGGTGCCTATACCTACCAATGGGATAGCTTGACTGGCTCGCAGATAACAGCTACGGTTGCTGGATTGTGTGCCGGAACCTATGGTGTGGTTATTACGGATGCCAATGGTTGTTCAGCTTCGGCAAGTGTTACCATTACCGAACCTACACCCTTATCTGCATCTGTATCAGGTGTCAATATTAGCTGTAGCGGAGCGAATGATGGATCAGCTATGGTAGCTGTGGGTGGTGGAACCGCACCTTATAATTACTCCTGGTCACCATCAGGAAGCATCAATGATACGGCTTCTGCGCTGGCCGGTGGAATGCATACTGTTGTGGTAACTGATGCCAACGGGTGTACAGTTTCGGATTCTGTGGGTATTACAGAACCTGCTGCGCTCAGTGCGACAATGTCAAGTACTAACGTGAGCTGTAACGGTGCAGCGGACGGATCTGCCACGGTGGCTG